>JBDKJZ010000344.1:0-6477 GCA_039796375.1 Pseudomonadota bacterium | reverse complement strand
TGTTGTCGCAGCAAGCGCGGGGGTGGAGACTTGGGAAGAAGTGGCGGCTCCAGCCCAGGCGGCACTGAAGCAGGACGGGCACGAACACGACCACGGTGGCCCGTTCGGCGAGCGTTCGGAGCTGGTCTTCAGTCTCGCGTGCGGCGCTGTCACCGGGATAGGTTGGTGGCTGAGCAAGGGGAGCGCCCCAGCTGCCGTTCCTACGGCGCTGTTCGTGGTGGCGTATGGCTTAGGCGCGTGGTTCACGCTCAAAGAGGCGGTGGTTGCGCTTCGCGCGCGCCGCTTCGAGATAGACTTTCTAATGCTCTTGGCGGCTATCGGCGCTGCGGCGCTCGGTGAGTGGTTTGAGGGAGCCCTGCTCCTCTTCCTCTTCACGCTCGGCCACGCGCTTGAGGGCTTCGCAATGGGCCGCGCTCGCCAGGCGATCGGAGCATTGTCGGCGCTGGTACCTGAGAGCGCAATACGCCTTGTCGAGGGAGGCGGGGAAAAAGAGGTCCCAGTGGCGGAGCTCGGCATCGGCGAGCGTATCCTCGTCAAGCCTAACTCACGCATCACCGCGGACGGTTTCGTTGTCGCGGGCGTGAGCAGCGTCAATCAGGCGCCGATCACCGGGGAAAGCGTTCCTGTTGATAAACGACCGGTGGCAGATGCGGCGGCGGCCAGCGCCAAGCCGGAATCACTGGCATCGGAGCACCGTGTTTTCGCTGGGACGATCAACGGCGTATCCGCGCTCACCGTCGTAGTGACCAAGAAGGCCAGCGACAGCACGCTGGCGCGCGTCGTTAAGATGGTGGCTGAGGCCGAAACACAGAAGTCGCCCACGCAGCAGTTCACTGATCGGTTCGAGCGTGTCTTCGTGCCGATTGTCCTAACGGTGGTTGTCGTGCTTCTTTTCTCCTGGGTCGTCATCGACGAGTCCTTCTCACGGAGCTTCTATAGGGCGATGGCGGTACTTGTTGCGGCGAGCCCCTGTGCGCTCGCTATAGCGACGCCCAGCGCGGTGCTTTCAGGCGTCGCGCGAGCGGCGCGAGCGGGTGTGCTCATTAAGGGAGGAGCTCATCTCGAGGCGCTCGGTCTTGTTACCGCGATTGCTTTCGATAAGACGGGTACGCTGACCGAGGGCAAACCGAAACTTACGGACGTCGCTCCCGTGGAAGGCGTGACGGAGTCGGAGCTGTTACGCGTCGCGGCGGCGGTCGAGAAGCAGTCGGACCATCCTCTCGCGAGCGCGATCGTGGAGGGAGCAACTTCGCGTCTAGACGCTAAGGATAGCCTTCCCGAAGCGAGGGACGTTCAAGCGATTGTGGGGTTTGGCGTGCGCGCAACTGTGGACGGACAGGAAGCCCTGATCGGTAAACCTGGGCTCTTCACGCGCGATGGCGCCTTGCCCGCCGAGGTGGCGCAGAAGGTTGAGCAGCTGGAGGCAGACGGCCGCACCGTGATGGTGGTGCGGTTAGGGCAGAAATGTTTCGGTGTTTTGGGGGTCATGGACACTCCGCGAGAGAGCGCGCGAGCCGTCGTAGCAGCGCTCCACGCGCTGGGTATTTCACAGACGATCATGCTCACTGGTGACAATCAACGCGTGGCCGATGCGGTGGCGAAGCACGTGGGCATTCGCGTGGCGCGTGGCGATCTGCTGCCGGATCAAAAAGTCGCAGCCATCGCCGAGCTAGCGGTGTCCTCAAGCGGGGTCGCGATGGTCGGTGACGGCGTAAACGATGCGCCCGCGATGGCAAACGCGACGGTTGGGATCGCGATGGGCGCAGGCGGCTCCGACGTCGCCCTGGAGACCGCGGACGTGGCGCTGATGGCCGACGATCTTCGCTCGCTGCCTTTCGCGGTAGGGCTCAGCAGAGCCGCCCGGAACATCATCCGCCAGAATCTCTGGGCCAGCCTCGGCATGGTGGCCTTCCTGGTCCCCGCTACGATCTTCGGATTCGCAAAGATAGGTGTGGCGGTCGCGCTGCACGAGGGGTCGACGCTGCTCGTGGTGGCCAATGCGTTGCGCTTACTGGCCTACAAGGACCGCCGACTCTAGCCGCGCGGTCCGAATACGATGTCCTGGATGGGGATCGTCGGTTATCCACTGGGCGGCATCTGGCGGGATCGCGACGCGCGGACTACTTGATTGCAGATGGCGGACGATTACGCCGGCACCGAGAATAGTCGGCCACCGCCTTCACAACATCACGCAAGGTGTTGCGTGAAATCTCGAAGTTGTTTTCGCCGAGCGGATTGGCCTGAACCACCCCCGCGATCGAACAACGGCCCGCCGTAGAAGTAACACCGGGTTGCGATATCACCGCGGGCTCGGAGGGCGCACGCGCGACGCTGCTCGTCGCAACCGGCGCTGTCTCACGGGGCAACACGCCCGTTGCATCAGACGTCGCCGCGAGGTCCGTATCAATGACAACGCCCGCCAGGCGAGCCGCTTCTTAGCGGCCGGTATTGCACCCGCACGCGCACAGTGTGAGCGGAGCAACGGCGGCACTCAGATGCCAGTTGCTATTGAGACGCTGCATGCACATCAGGGACGTATCCATCGAACGCGATCGTTACGGTGCGGCTTGGAGCACTCCGCGTGTGCTGCTGACAATCGGATTGCCAGAGCCGTAGACGGTGAACTCGGCCTGGAGTTCGCTTGCAGCCGCCTGCACGACGAACCGTCCGCCTGCAAAGAGCTCCAAGCGGTACCAGGCTCGGTCGGTCTGTTGCGGATCGCTCGTTCCCCGCACGGTGTCGCCACCCGCAGTCGGCGTCAGCTCCACTTGCAGCGCATCGCTTGAGAACTTCAGCGCCAGCGTGGGGCCTAGCAGGGGCCTATAATCGGCTTCCGAAAGTGCAGCCTCGTCCGATGGCCCGAGAGGCTGCGCCGGACGCTGCCACTCGCGCGTCGGTTGATAGATGAGCTCAGCATCAGCAAAGACACGTGAGCTCAACGCAGCTCCGTGCGTCGCCTTCGCTGCCTCGCCCGCCTGTGCCGCCGTCTCGGCTGATCACGCTCCGCTCTCCACAGCCGCCGCAGACGACCGCGGCTGCCACGATCAGAATATGCTGAAGATTTCGCACACGTACGGACTACCCCGCGCTAGCGCGGTTCGCAACAAATGTCGGGTGAAGGCGACACCCGCAGGTGTCGCGCCTGGCGCGTGCCTTTACCGACAAGTGAGCCGCTGAGGCCCCGGTTCCTTGCCGACTTCGGGATCGTCGCACTGCAGGGAGGGCGAGGTTGCATGGGTGAAGCAGGCATCTGGATTGTCGGTACAGTAGCCCTCGCATGCCTGCACATTGCAGTTGCCCCAATTGAGCGTATGAAAGTCGGAGTCCTTGGCTTTACCCCAGCTGAAGGTTTGGCAACCCGGCGCGACGATGGGCCCGCAGTGCCCAGTACACCTCACCACGCCAGCTGCGTCAGCGGCGCGCTCGCTCACAAATCCGTCAATGACGTCGGCACAGGTGGCGCCGCCGCCTTCGCCCTGAACTAACTCACCGCAACGTGTGAACGAAGCATGGGCGCCAGCTTTTGAGTCAGTCTGTGCCTCGGAGTTGGTACATTCGTGACAAGCCGTGCACTCCGACATCGGAGGTAGGCCGGCGGGAGGACACTCAACCCAGCCGTCTTCGCAGGCCTTCTTTCGCCAGTAGTTGATACGCTCAAGACAGCTTGTACCACTTGTCTTCCATACGGCGCGAGTGGTGTTGTGCGGAGGACACTCGTATTGGCATGCTTGGTCCAGTGCCTTTGGAACGCAAGGACAGACGGCGGAGTAGCGTTCACCGAAACAGTTGGCATTACCCGGATGGACGGAGCAGCTGAGCTGTGTTTCCTTAGGAAAGTAACAAGACTTCGAGCCATCTTTTTCGTCGGTAGCGATGGACACAAGATACAAGCCCTCCGCCGGCGATTCTGAATCCCAACACCCCCCCTCGCGGCAGGTAAACCCAAGCCCTTCAGCGATCTCTGCGAACGCGGCCATGTCGGGGTATTCGACGGGGCGCCCTTCATCGCACGCACGGTACTCACAATTTTGAGACAGGGCGCCTTCGCAGACGTTCTGGCAATTGGGGCCGTTGACGTTGCCGTCGTTCTTGATCACCCAGACCACGCCCGAGCCGGGGTCAGCGGAACACGTGTAGCCGGCAGCGCATTTCACGCCGTTCGCGGTGGTCTCCCCTATCTCTGTCTCGTTGCCGTCACCTGCTCCCTTGTCCAACGGGTGCGGGGTTTCGGGAGTGGCTGCAGGCGAAATCTCGGTCTCGTTGCCGTTACCTGATCCCTTGTCCGCAGGTTTGTCGCTGTCATCGGTGCTGCAGCCGAAAGCGAAGAGGGATAGGCACAGGAGCAAGCTTGCTTTCTTCATGGTCGGTCGCCGAAAAATGAGGCCCCAAGGGCAGCCAAGACAGTACGCTTGCAATGGGGCCCGGGCCAGCGGCCTCTCAACAACTCGCAATTCGGTAAGGTACGAGCCGTCATCATGAGATTTTCCACGCGGCAGGCGGCAAGCCGCTTTCGTGCAAAGGGCTGTGCAGCCAACTCGCTGTGATCTACGCTTGGCGCAGGGCAGCGTGACGTTCCGCGATGCGACGAATACAGCCCAATGCTCTACCCTTGCGTAGCTCTGTGCCTCTGAAATCATCAACGAACCCACGAAGACCTAGCGGAACTACGGTTCTGGCGTTCTTCACTTGGCTCCAGGGGTGCAGCGCTGCCCCGAGCGCGGCTCGCATTCCGGCGACGGTCGCTCCGGTCGCGCCCGCGCAATCGGCTGCGACCAAGCCCGTTTCCGCCACAACCACCCGACCCAGCGTAACCGCAGCGGAGGCTCCTGCCGCGGGGTCCCCAGCGCCGGAACCGCAACCGCCGTTTCGTCCGCCAGACTTCGCGCCGCCGTATGCGAGCACAGCGGCCGAGACGGACGGTCAGTGGACGCCGCTCGGCAACGCGGCTCTGGGAGAACTCGCCGCGAAAGAGCCACGCGTGCTTTTCCGTACGACCGTTCATCCTCATCGGAGCAGCCGGTTCATTTCTACGGAGATCGTCGCGATCGACCTCCGAACCGTAAAACTCCACTGGGTACTCGGCAAGAAAGACCGGGGGGCCGCGGACTATGCCAAGGTCCACGCGCTAGGCCTTGTTGCGAAAGACCAGCGCGAAACGACCCTCGCCGTGTTCAACGGAGGTTTCTTAGCGCAGCACGGACGCTGGGGCATGATGAGCCATGGCATCACGATGGTTCCACCCAGGGAAATCGGCTGCACCCTCGGGACGTTCAAGGATGGCTCCGTACGCATCGCGCCGTGGACGGAGCTACCTAACGTCGGACTGGTGAGTTATCGCCAAGCCGCGCCGTGTTTGGTGCAGGGCAATACGCTGCACGGGGACTTGCTCAACGGAAACTCACGAGTCTGGGCGGGTCAGAATGCCGCGCTAAAAACGCGCCGGCGATCGGCGGTCGGCATCGACGCTACGGGTGAAGTGCTGTTCTACGCGGTGGGTACCGAGACGGAAGCGATCGATTTAGCGCGGGGAATATTGGCGGCGGGAGCCAGCCACGCCATGCAGCTAGACATCAATTGGAACTGGACGCGATTTCTGACTGCGGGGCGAAAAAACGAGCAGCCCAGGATCACCTCCACGCTCATCGAAGACATGGCCTACGGCAAGAACGAATACTTCAGTACTTCGTCAGACCGCGACTTCTTCTATCTGACGCTCGCAGGCTCAGTCGATGCGACGCGACACTTTCCAGATCGGTGAGTCGAACTTGAGCTCATAGGTGGAGATCTGTTGCTCTGCTTGAAACTGCGACTCCACTTTGGCCGTCGCGACGTCAGCAGAACGCCCCAGTAACGTGGAACGTGTGGCGGCTGACCCGCGCCGGCTCTCTAGTTTAGTACGACACGCCGCGTCGCAGCCGCTTTCCGCCTGCTCAACCACGCTGGCAGCCTCCGGAAACACTAACTCTCGAGCCCCCTTGAAGTCTCCAACGAACAGCCGATGCTGAAACTCAAGAGCCGCATCTTTCGGTGTGCTCGCCAGTCGCTGAAGCGTCGCGGGCTTGAACGCTTGATAGCTAGTCGGATGATGGTTGCACGCCATCTTCGCGCCGCCCCATGCAATAAAGCACACCGCGAAGATCGTTCCGACGAACACGAACGTGAGGCGCGCGTTGGTATCCGCGCTGACAGGGCGCCGAGGCGACAGCCCTGGCCGCGGGGCGGGCTTCTTGGCCTCCATCGATGAGGTCATGACCGGACTTTCGGCTTTTTTTTCTGTGTGGGTCACGAGCGCGGCAGCATCTAACGCAGGGCTCGCACGTGCAAGTGCAAAAGAAAACCGAATTTGGCAAGCAACTTGAAGGCTCTAGCGCCGAGGTTTCGCCATGCATGCCTGGATATCCGTTGTACTGGCCGTAGTCTCTCTGACGGCCTGCGCCGGCACCGCACCATTGCCGGCTGCCGCGCTGGCACACAACC
>JBDKJZ010000343.1:0-6479 GCA_039796375.1 Pseudomonadota bacterium | reverse complement strand
CGCTCCAAGTCGCTGCGACGATCCAAGCGGTCAATCACTGCGACGCTACTGAAAACCCGCCGCGGTCTGTACCGTTCCTTCGCGCATTCTTCGAGAAGGCTGTAAGCGTGCTCATGGCCCGAGGAAGCGGCAAGCTGACTATCCCCATCCCAAAGGCCCCCACCGCGTAGCACGTCTGACCTCTTGCTTGGCGTTCCCGGCCCCACTTTCGCGGGAGCGCCATGGTGGATCACTTCCCTCCTTCCGCATCCGCCGCAGCGCCCCTAGACACAACCGCAGCACCCGAGCTCAACGCCCAGTGATTGGATGTCGGCAACTACTCGAAGGTCAAAATGGGGGACTAAGCGACGACGGCGAGTGCCATCTCCCGCTCCACTACCCGCTTGAACTCAGCGTGGAGGAGCCGGGTCAACCTGCCCGGCTGCCCGTCCCCGATCGGTTCGCTGTCAATGCGAACGATGGGCAGCAGCTCCCGAATACTCGATGAGATGAAGACCTCATCCGCTGCGAGTAGCTCGTGCAACTTCGGCAGCTCGAAGTGTACGCTAAGGCTGAGCGCCTCGGCTGCCCGCAAGGTTCTCTCACGGGTGATCCCTGCGAGGATCCCCGCGCGGACCGGCGGAGTATAAAGGCCCCCTTCCCGCACATAGAACAAGTTTGAGCTAGCTCCTTCCACAACCCGTTCCTCGGCGTCGAGGATCAGAGCCTCATGCGCGCCGGCCTGCCGAGCCAAACGCGTGCCCAGTACCGCCACCAAGTAGTTTCCGATCTTAGCGCCCTCGGCCAACGTCGCATCCGCTGGCCTCAAGGTCTTATAAGACACCGCCGCAGCGCCGGTCTCGTAGAGCGAGGCAGGTAGCACCGACAGCGGCTGCACCAGGATCACCCGCAGGGGGACGTCCGCTAGCGTCGGGTCCAGCCCCAACGACCCCTGCCCGCGAGTCAGCATGATACGAATGTAGCTCTCGGCGTTGCCAGCTTTGGCGATCGCTCGCTCGACCTCCGCCTCAAGCGCCTCAAGCGCAAGGGGGAGCGCGATAAAGACCTTGTCGGCGCTCGCCTTCAAGCGCCTCAAGTGCTCCCCGAGAGCGAATGGCCGTCCCCCGTACGTTCGGACGGTCTCAAACACCGAGTCCCCGTATAGGAAACCGCGATCGAAGACGCTCACCTTGGCCTGGCCAGCGCCTACGAGCTCCCCGTCGATCACTACGGCCGTCGTCACGGCTTCTGTAAACCCACGCTAGACGCACCTACTCTGGAAACGCAGAGAATCACCTAATTCCGGCCAGCAGCTTCTGAGCCACCTGGAGTTCTGAGTCCGTTTGTAGGGCCCGCTCAAGCATCTGAACCGCCTTCGGGTTCTCACCCAGCCGATGGTGCACAAGACCCAAATAGTAGAACACCTCCGCCCGGGTCACCGGGGAGTCTGCCTCAAGCTTCTGTAGTAGCAAGGTGCGGAACATCTGCTGCGCCCGCTGCAGATCGGCGACGTCAAGCGCCATCTGACCCAGTGCATAGAGCACGTGAACGTTGCCCGGCTCTATTCGGAAAGCCTTGTCCAACTCCTCGATTGCCCGCGTGATTTGTCCGCCGGACTGAAACGCCGCGGCCAGGCGTCGATGTATCTCCGCCAGCTCCTTGCTTCTTCGGCCGCCGTAGCTCTCGACAATCTGCTCGAGCACTCGAACAGACTCTTCGGCCCGTCCCGAAGCGCTATAGGAATCACAGAGCTGCATCAACAGCTGTCGGTCCTCCGGTCTGAGCTGAACGGCTTTCTCGAGAAGCTCGGCCGCGCGTGCCCGATCCTTCTGCTTTTCAGCGAAAATGGTCGCCGCCTCACGCAGGAGCTGAACTCGCTTATTCTCATCACTCTCCCGCGCCGCGTCGGTGGCGATGAGGTCACCCAGTTTCTCCCACGCAGAGCTATCCCGGTAGAGCTTTCGCAATCGCTCCCGGACTCCAGGCTCGCCCGGCTCCACGACGAGTGCGCGCTCCAGCGCCCCGCAGGCGCGCGCCGTCTCAGATAGGGCGGAGTAGGCGTCGGCGAGCCCGAGTGCGATCGCCAGCTTTTCTGCGTCTGGTACGAGGTTAATCAGTCGCTCAAGCGCTTCAGCTGCGGCCACATGGTGCCCCGAGGCCCCCTGAAGTCGCGCAAGCGCACGCAGCGCACCGACATGACTCGGATCCTGGTCCAGCACCCGCACGAACGTCTCAATGGCTTTCTGGTTGTCGCGCAGTTTGCCCTCGTAGATTTCGCCGAGTCGCACCTCAAACTGCAGCTGAGCTGTGCGGTCACCGCGGTCAGCTGCCGCGGCGATCTGGTCGTTTAGAAGGTCCGCCAACTCTTCATCGCGCTCCGCCTCCTCATAAAGGCGGCTGAGCAGGACGACGGCGTTGCTGTTTCCAGGCTCGTCGTCCAGGACCACCCGCAGCAGCTCGACCGCCGCGTCAACCGACTTGAACTTGTCACGGTTCAAGAATGCAAGTTCAATGCGCAACGAAGAACGGGCAGCTGGGGTGTCCGCGATGTCCACGAGACGCTCAAGGAGCCGCGCTAATTCATCGACTCGACCGAGGTCGCTGTACAGCGTCCGGAGCGCACTCGCGGCCGCCGCGTCCAGGGGATCGTCTTCGAAGAGCTGAGCGTAGATCTCAACGGCGCGTTCTGGTTCCTTCAGCTGTTCGCGAGCCAACGCCGCCGCACGGTGGCGCAGCTGCGCTGCTTCCGCCCCGTCCAAGGCAACCTCAGTCAGACGCTGCAGAAGAGTGAACGTCTCTTCGTGGTCCCCTTTGGCTTCACAAAGGCTGCACAGTTCGCCGAGTGCCCATGCGTTCGCGTCGTCGTGCTTCAGCAACTCTCGAACAATCTGTTCGACTTTCTCGCTGGCGCCCTGAGACTGCGCGAGCGCCTTCGCCTCCCGGTGGAATACCTCACGCTGCTGCTCGTCGTACTGCAATCGCGCCCGCTTCAAGAGCGTCTCCGCCTTCTGGAGTTCGCGCCCTGGAATGCTCTGCAGAGCCTGCAGTTCGATCAACGCATCCTCGGCACTGGGGTCAAAGGACAAAGCGCGCTCGAACGCCTTCTCCGATGCTTCACGGTCTCCTACGCGGTCGCGGTACCAGAGCGCCAAACGCGTGGCGAGCGCCCGACCTTGGTCTGGCCGAAGCATACTCGCCGCATCGAACGCCTGCTCAAGCGCGATCGCAGCGGAGGTCCAGTCGCCAGTCAGTGCCGCCAAGCGCTCAATCTCATGCAGCTGGTCTTCATCCGTGACGTCCTCACTGAGGCCCAACTGAATCACCTTTTGCGCGCCGAGAGCATCGCCCAGCTCATGCTCAAGAACCCTCGCCAGGTTGCGGCGCATATCGAGCCTCTCACCAACGGTCTCGGCAAACCCCACACGCTTTTCATACAAGGACGCGAGTTTGTCGGTCATGGCCCGCGACCGGTACACATTCTCGAGTACTTCGGCGGCCTCCTCGAAGAGATCGCGCTTATCGGTGAGGCGTTCCAGTGCAGCGGCAGCTTCATCGTGAAAAGCGTTCAGCTCGAGCGCCGCCCGCAACGCTGTCAGCCCTTGCGCGGGCTCGGAGAACCGCTCTAGGTGGATCTTCGCCAGCCGAAAGTGCAACTCGGCGCGCTGGTGGTCTGAGTCCGCGAAGCCGGTGCGTCGCTCAAGGATCCCGGCCAACTTAATCCAGTTTTCACTGCGCTCGTACAGCCTGTCCAGCTCGAGCAGAATGGATGACTGATCTCCAACCTGGTCGGTAGCCTTCTCATAGGCGTCAATGGCTCGGGAGAGATCACCGAGCTTCTCTTCAGCAATGCGTCCGAGGCGCGTAAGGAGGTCCTTGGCCAAGTCCGCATCAAAGGTTCCCTGCGCCCTCTCGGCGAGCGCATCGGCGTAGCTAGCCCAGTTACCCGTGCTTTCACACAATCGTTCAACCTCGCGATGCAGCTCCGCGTCCTCCGGAGCTTCGGCTATCGCGCGTTGCAGCGTGCTCTGAGTGCGGCTGGGGCTCGCGATCGCGCCCTGCAAGACCTCGGCGATCGCTCGCAAGGTCAGCGAGCGATCCTGGGGATCCGTTTCAACCGTTAGGCGCATTTCCAGGACATCAACGAGCTCCTCATGCGCCTGCGCGTGTGCTAGCGCGGGGACAAGGATGGCGGCCACAGCCAGGCGCAGATCTTCGTGCTCTTGACCGATAACTCTTGCCGCGGCGCGAACCTCGACATGCGCCGGCACGTCCTGTAGCGCCATGCGGTACGACTCCAAGGCTTCTTCGTAGCTTTCAAGTCTCGACGCCAGGATTTGCCCCATTTCGAAGCGCAGCACCGCGCGCGAGTCAGGCAGGTCCGCGCCTTCCGCTTGCGCCCGCAGGTTCTCCAACAACTCGGGCCATAATGCTTCTTCCCGGTACAGCCGGTTAAGCCGCCCAAGTACCGTGCTGTCGCCGGGCTGGTTCTCGAGAGCGCGATTGAGCGACTCAATTGCCGCGTGCTTGTCGTTGAAGTCCTTCTCCTGCCGTTCCGCACAGATCAGGAGGAGATTGTATCGCAGTTCGTTGTCTTCCTCATCGCTGAGTTCGACGCGCCGCTGATACAGCTCAACCAGTTTCGCCGGGTTGTTCTCCTGCTCATACAGATCAGTCAAACAGTCGATCGTAAAGGAGCTTTCGGGATCGAGCTCAATAGCGCGCTCGTAGGCTTCGATGGCTCCGGACCGTTTGTCGAGCATGTCACGGCGACCCTCACCGACTCGACGCCAAATACTCGCCCGCTCCTCATCATCTAGAACCAAGTCGGCCTTCGCTACCAAGACCTGATCCAACGTCTCCCAATCGCTCAGGAGAGTGGCGAGCGCCTCCATTCGTACCACCGGCTCTAGCTCGGTCGAATCGATCTCCCTAAGCTTCGCATAGGCGTGGAGCGCTGCGCGCGGGTCGTTACGTGGGCCGTCGTGAGTCTTCGCAACCTTGGCCCACAGGTCTCTAGCGCTGCTCAGCCCTGGCTGCTGCCCTAGGATACCGCTGTAGATCTCGGTGAGGCTCTCCCAAGCCCGCGGATCTGACGCCCCAGTCAACTCGGTCAACCGCTCAAACTCGGCTCGAACTTCGCCGTCCTCGGGATCCAGCTGGACCGCCACAGCGAGCCCCTGGCGGGCTTTTGTCGGCTCTCCGCCGCGCTGCTCCCAAAGATTCGCGGTGTCACGTAGTACTTGTACCTTCTCACCGGTGCTCTCTGCGAGCTGGAACCGGTCCTCGTTCAGTTTGATCAAGTGCCGCCACGCATCCGCCTGCTCATAAAGCGGAGTCAGTACCTCGACTACGCGCAGCTTGTGCTCGGGCTCTGCCCTCAGTTTCTCAAGCTCCTCGATCGCCCGGGCCTCGTTGGGCACCAAACGGACGATCTCCTCCAGCTGATCTATTGCTCTTGAGACGTCCTTCAACTCATTGCGGCAGAGCTTCGAGAGTTCAAGTCGATAGGCGACCACCGCTCGCTGTTCCTGCGCCGCCTCGGCAAGGCCGAGCATCAGCTGGTAGAGGTCCTCAAAGCGCTCGGTTTCATAGTACAGGCGACCCAGCGTATCGAGCGCAAGCGTGTCCTCCCGCTTGAGTTCAAGAATCTCCGCGTAGGTGGCAATCGCCGCGTGCTTATCCTGAAGCGACTCGTGTTCGAGCTTACCTACCGTGTGTAGTAGGGCTAGGCGGTCTGAAGGCTCAAAACGGTGTTCCAGCGCCTGCTTGTGTAGCGCGACTCGCGCGTCAGGACGCTGAAGTTCAGCGAGGATTTGGTCGACGGCGGAGAACAAATCGGGGCTTTCCGGTTCGAAAGCCAGTGCGCGGCGATAGAATAGCAACGCCTTCTGCAGGTCCTTGAGTTCGCGGTAGAGCTGCCCAGCGCGGCGACTGAGCTTCGCGGTGTGGGGTTCATCCGTCGTAACGTTAACGAGCTCGCCAGCGTAAATTTCAGCCAAGCGCGCACGGTTTTCCCCGACCTTCGCGAGGCGCTCTAACTCGGCCACGACGGCCGCGTCGCTGAGGTCGTCGGCAAACACGCGGGCGATCGTTTCAAGCGCCGATGAATAGTCCTCCTTCTGCTCCTCGTGCAACTGCGCCAATCGGTGCAACAACTCATGCTTTTCACCGGTGTCGTCGGCGCACTCCAAGCGCGCTTCTAGGCACTTCATGACACTGTCGTAGTCGGCACGGGCGAGGTAAATGGGTTCTAGCAGCATCGCAGCGCGCCCGTGCTGTTCAGCATCCCCAGGTGCAACCATGAGCTTCTCAAGCTCTAGAATGGCGCCCGCATGCTGAACGTCAGCGCGCAGTGCGGCCTCCAGCTCATCGAAGGCGCGAAATGAATCATTGAGATTCTCCGCAGCAACGCGCGCAATCTTCACGTGCAGCGATGCTGCGTCGGCGCTCGATGAGAGCTGTCTTTGGAACAGCTCAATCAATTCGTTCCAACGGCTCTC
>JBDKJZ010000342.1:0-6481 GCA_039796375.1 Pseudomonadota bacterium | reverse complement strand
CGAGACCCGTGTTGCCCTCGTACTGCACGTACCAGTCGCCGAGGTGGCCGTTGTTCTCTGCGCGGCACTGCGCAGCGGCCAGAGCGCGCAGGGTGGCGACCGTGACGGGACTATCCGGCACGATTTCACTGAAATCGTCGACCAGCGGACCCGCGCTGAAGTCCAGCTTTTCGGGCGGCGTGTCCAGATAGCAGCAGCGCGCCTGCACCTCCTGTGCCCCGCTACTACAACTCGCGGTGACCGAATGGAAAACGGGCTGACCTGCGGCGAGCTCGCTTAGACAAGGTAACATCGCGTGCGCGTACAGGTGGGTGTCTGCGTCGCAGTACGCGGCGCCGCTCGGTCCAAGACCGTAGCCGTGCCAGCGGCAGTTGTCCGGCAGCTCGGGATCTAGCGCGCCCAGCCCCATGGCGAACGGGGGAGCGGCAGGCAAGTCGATGTTGGGCGCAGAAACACCGCCGGAAGGCTTCTCGGCCGCCGGGGGGTTCTCGGTCACCGGGGGCTTCTGTGGCTGTTGTGCGGTCGCTTCCGGAGCACCCTGAGCGTTCTTAGGTGCGTCTAGGGTGAGCTGATCGCGGTCTCTGGACGCTTCCGGGGACTCTGCGCCGCAGCCGAGCGCGCAAGTGGAGGTGAACAATAACATCGCTCGCGTGGCTTGGTTGGCTCTCATGCTGCTGAAGTTGACCTGAGCTACGCCACCTCACCAGGTGGCGTAGACGACACCGGCAAGGATAGGCGAGCGCTCAGTTGGAGTCGTTGGCACTCGGCGGAGTTTTCCGCTGAGGCCACTGGTTCGATCTGATCCGACGCGTGAAACTACGTCGGCAGTTTGCGCTTGTGGCAGCAAGTTGAGAGGACCCCTCACCGGAAGTGGCGCTCTAGGCCGCTTGTCCGGCGCTGCCGATCATGTTAGCCCGCCTTTGAAAGGTGGTTCAATCGTGAAAGTCCTATCCTTAATTGCGCTCATTCTCCTGCTCGGCGGCAGCGCTTGTTCCCACTTCACGAGAGTGGAGGCCAGCACAGATGGTCAGTCCGAGTTCAAGATCATCGAGCTGGGCCCCCTCGTGGTGTACCTGCTGGATCCTCGGACGGAGAGCTGCGTTCTGGTGTACGCGCAGACCGCTGCGACCACCGTTGATTGCGCAACGCTCGCGCGGAACCTCCCTGAAGCACGCGAGTTCCTGACTTGGGTTCCGCGTGAAGCGGTCACCGCAGGGGCCCCCGAGTCCGAAACTGAAAAGTTAGCGGACGCGGAGCAAGAGTCGCCGTCGCCAGACGAAGCGACGAAGGCGAAGAGCGAGAAGTAGGGAGCCGCGTCAGAGCCCCCTGACCCGAACGTCCAAGGCGCGTTACTAGGCAGGACACGACTTACTTGGTCAGGTGGATCCACCAGATGTTGCGAAAACGCACGTTGTCGCCGTGGTCTTGAAGCATTAGAGGCGCAGGTCCGGGTGGTTGCTTGAGCCCTGCGCGGGTGACGTCGACCTCGATGGCGGTGTTGTCTTGTACGAGTTGGTCGTTGAGCCATGCGGTGACGAGAGCATTCGCGACCTTCTGGTCACCGTTGTATCTCGGAGCGGTATAGGTGATCTCGTAGGTGTTCCATTCTTCCGGCTTCTTGCAAGCGTTGACCAACGGCGCCTTGACGCCATAGATGGCGCCGCAGCCGTCGAGTTCCGGCGGGTTACCGAACGAGTCCAAGATTTGGAGCTCGAACATTGACTGCAGGAAGATGCCGCTGTTCCCTCGCGCTTGACCGGTCTGGTCGAGTCCTTCGTTTGGGCTCCAGAACTCGAGGTGAAGGAACACGTCTTCATGCAGGTTCTGACGATTCGTGATGAGATTGCCGCCGCCAGGGGCCGCTGCGAAGTCACCGTCGACCTCGTTCGCTTGCCAACTGACCGTGGGTTGTTCGAGGCCTTCCCAACGACCGAAGCCGGTGCCGTCGTAGAGGTGAATGATGTCGCCCGCCGGCGCTCGACCTCGGTCTAAGCGATCGTCCGACGTGCCTCCGCTTCCGCCGGTCGCTGTGGTGCCGCCGGTCGCTGTGGTGCCCCCGGCCGCTGTGGTGCCCCCGGCCGCTGTGGTGCCGCCCGAGCCTCCTGGATTGGCCACCGGCAGAGCCATGGGCGGGCCTCCGCCCGCGCTGGACTCGCTGCCGCTTGGGGCAGTCGTCACTGGGGTGATCGCGGAGGCTCCGGAGCCTCCGCCCGTCGTGCCTTGAGGCACCTCTTCGTGCATCGTGGGACGTTGGCCATCCCCGCCACAAGCTGCGACGGACGACGCCACCCAAATGAACGCACACACCTGCTGGACGCGTGAGGAGGTTTCCATAGACGGGCTCAGCAAAGCATAACCCAGCCTGCTTGGCTGTTCGCGCCGCAAACGATTTGTCAGTAGAGCGACGCCAAGCCCCTGAGCTGTACCGCAGTGCGGGAGAAAGACCATGAGGTTGGAGTGACAGGGTGACGGTCGCGGTTTTTGTAAGATGTAGGGTGCCGCAGCCCCGCCAGGTACGGTGGAATACAGCAGTACAACACCGTCCATCTGGGGATTCTTGGCACATGACGACTGGAACGTAGCCCTGCCGAGCAGCCCCCCTCCGGGCTTGCAGCTGTAGATGTTCAGGTCGTCCACAGAGCCCTACCTGAGGGCGCTCTTCATCTGGCTCTCGGTTACATTGGTCGGTATCGGGTGCCGATCCCTATGGAAATGTTCCACTGCGAGCGTATTTTAGTGACCCTTCTGAAGGGCTTGTAGCGAGGGAAACGGCTGAGGAGGTGCTCGAATCTCGTACCGGTCACTTTACCTGCCGGGGGCCGTCGGCAAATTCCGTCGGAGAGACTAAGCCTGCGACAGGAGTCTGTTCATGAGGATCACCAAGCTTCCCCCGCTGTCCCGCCGTAGTTGGCTGTTGGGCTCTGCTGGGGCCGTCATCTCCCTGCCGTGGCTCGAGGCCATGAGCTCGAAGGCTGAAGCGCAGGCCAGCGCTTCGCCGGCGCGTTTCATGGTGATGTTCGCGGGCCTCTCGACCCACACAGCTACGTTCATCGCGCCCCCGGCGTTCGGCCCAAACTACCCCCTCGCCCCTGCGTTGGCTCCGCTCGGTGTGCATGGCGTGCAAGGCGATGTTTCGGTCATCAGCGGCTTGCTCATGCCCACTATCGGTCCGGGCAGCTACGCCGGTGAATGGCACGCGAATAACATGGGGCCACTGCTCAGTGGTGTGTCGACTCCCGGTGTAGACAACCGCGCCCTGCGGCCCGTACCCAGGGGCCCAACAGCGGACCAACTGGTGGTGGATAGCCTCGCCGGCAACGCGCGATTTCGCTCCTTGGAGCTCCGAGTTCAGCCCGAGCCCTACCGCGAAAATACCGAGAGTGCCGGCACCCTCTCCTACCGGATGGGCCCCGGCGGTCTGCAAGCAAACACCCCACAAGCTTCCCCAAGCCAAGCCTTCAAGAGCCTGTTCGGAGGCCAAGTCGGAGGTAACCCAGAAGACCCTGCGTTGCTGGCGAGGCTAGCGCAGGGTCGGAGCGTCCTTGACCTGGTCGAGAAACGAAGCACCGCGCTGCTTAACCGCTTAGGCACTGCCGACCAACAAAGACTGGAGCGGCATTTGGACGAGGTCCGCGCGATTGAGGCGCGACTGATGACGATTGAGGCCCTGCCAGGCGGGGTTTGCCGCGCGCCGATGCAACCTCCCCCCGATCCGGGCGTCGCCTCAGGACCAGCCACGAACGCGAACGGCGACGCTCGCATCGTAGGGTTCGGCGACGAAAATGCCCGCGCGCTCGTCATGACCGACTTGCTGCACATGGCATTGACCTGCGACATGACGCGCACGGCGACCCTGGCTTACACGTTCGCGCAGTGCTTCATCGACTCGTTCCTACTCCTTGGGAGGGGCGGTAGAGATCTGCATCAACTCGGACACGCGGGTGGAACTGCAGAAGACATCACCGCGGCTATTGCTTGGCACACCGACCACTTTTCGCGGCTCGTCAAATTGATGAAGGACACCCCAGAGGGCAACGGCAACCTGCTCACCAACACCGCGATGGTATTGCTGTTCGAGGGAGGCGGCAACGGTGGCGATCCCCACACGGGTGAACACATGGTGGCGCTGACCGCGGGCACCGCAGGCGGAATCCAAGCTGGTGTACACGTCAACGGCGCCGGTGCGCACCCGGTCAGCGTCTTGATCAGCGCCATGCAGGCTGTAGGTCGACAGAGTGAACAGATGGGTGAAGTCACCGGCGGAATCCCGGGCCTGCGTGCCTAGCGGAGATCAGGCCGCCAGTGGAAATTCGGCGCGAAGGAAACCCACGGATGATGGCGATGGGTGGTGGTGATTGGCTCCGGACCTAAAAAAGTGTGCAGCGCTACTGGTGGCGAAGGGGCAAGCGGCGCTATGGACCTCGCCATGTCAACTCTTGCTCGTACTGTTTTCAACCAAGACCATGTCCACCCTGCAGCCGCCGAGAAGATCAGCGGCTATCAGTCAGAAGTAGTGGGGCGCGTCCGCGGCCTGATCGAGCGACACGACTTGGTCGTGGTGGGTATGACTATGAACCCGTTTCCTGGCCGAGCGCGCAAGCTGCTGGACGCGCAGGGGATCAAGTACGAGTACCTGGGTCTCGGCAGCTACTTCAGTCAGTGGCGGATCCGGCTAGGGCTCAAGATGTGGACAGGCTGGTCGACGTTCCCCATGGTCTTCGTGAAGGGCACGCTGATCGGTGGTTTCACGGAGCTGCAGGCCCTCGTCGAATCAAGCGAGCTTCGGCGGTTGTTAGCGTAAGCGCGGGCTGCGCACATTTAGGCCAATCCGGACAGGCAGCAACAGCAACAGCAACGGCCATGAAACTGAGCGCGGGCTTTTTCCGAGTGCAGTCCGCGACTAGCGGCTAGAACTGGCGGCGAGGCGGGCTGCTGCTCAAAGCCTTAGCTCGCGCGCTCTCTCGCTCGGGGCAAGTGGCGTCACCGCAGCGGCCGTAGAGTTCATGCTTGTGGTCCACGATCTGAAACCCGTAGCGTTTGGCGATCCGAGACTGCAGCTCCTCAATCAGAGGCTCCTCGAACTCCTGAATTTTACCGCAGTCCAAGCAGATCAGGTGATCGTGGTGGTTCTCATCGTCGCCAAGTTCGTAGCGAGCCATGCCATCGCTGAACTTGTGCTCCGTCGCGATGCCACCTTCGGTCAGCATTTTCATCGTGCGGTAGACGGTGGCGTAGCCGATACCCGGATCGGTTCTCCGAACGCGCTCTAAGAGATCTTCGATCGTGACGTGTTCAGTGGTCTCGAAGAAACACTGGACGATCAAACGCCGCTGTCCTGTGGACCGCAAGTTGTTTTCGGCCATGTAGCTGTCGAGCTGATCTCGCAGTCTATCCACATCTGGGGTCTTTGCGGGATCCCCAGCGTCCGCCTTGCGTGACTCCCCGTCTGACATGTTCCGGGTATCGCGCCAACTCACGGTTTGGTCAAGGTGCCGGTTCGCCAGGAGCGGACGCGGTGAGCAGCGGTAGCGCTGCGAAAAGCGAAATCCCCAAGTAGGCGACCGGGAGCCAGCCCGCGGGCATGCCCAGCGCGAGCAGGCAGAGCAACGCGAGGCTCGCACCCACGAGCATTACGGTGACCGCCTTGAGGGTGGCTTTGGAGAGCTGGTGCGCTATTCGCAGCGCAAGAGCGGCCTTCTGGACCTCGTCGTTGCCCAACTCGATGTCGAAATCGCTGTTGTTATTGCCGAGCCCTGGCAGAGCCACAGACACGCTGGCGGCTCCCAGCGCGACGTCATCGGTTGGGCTGCGACCCACGACGGCGACGTTGGCGCCCCCGCTGCGCAGGCGCTCAACCTCGCGGCCTCGATCTGCGGGGAGCACGTCAGGCCGGATATGATCGATATCAATCGTTCGTCCCAGTGAGGCGCAGGTCTCCCGGCTATCGCCGGAGAGCAAGACCGGTTCGATTCCGACGTCGAGCAAGTGCTGGACCGCTGCGCGTGCGCCGGCGCGGAGACCATCCTGCAAAGAGAGGAGCCCGACGAGGTGATTGTCGAGAGCGACCAACAGAACCGTTCGGCCGCTGGCTTCGAGCTCCGTGATGCGCGCTTCGGCTCGGGCAACGCTGATCCGTTCTTTGAGCATGAGTCCTCGACTTCCGACCACCAAGGGTTTGCCGTGCGAGGCGACGGCCGTCACCCCGAGCCCGGGTTGGTAGTGAGGACTTCGAATGGCATCAGCTTGAATGTTGTGGGCGCGAGCAGCGCGCTGGATCGCGACCGCTACGGGGTGGGCACCGTATTGTTCGGCGCCCGCTACTAAAGCGAGCACCTCGTCTTGCGCGAGGCTTGAGAGGGTGTCGATGGTCGACAGCTCGGGTTCACCGAGCAACAGAGTGCCCCGTGCACAGAACACGGCGGTTGAGACACGGCCGGCGGCTTCCAACATCTGTGCGCTCTTAAAAACAATGCCGCGCCGC
>JBDKJZ010000341.1:0-6508 GCA_039796375.1 Pseudomonadota bacterium | reverse complement strand
GCAAGCGGTGAGCGCGGAGACTACGCTTCGATACCCAATGACTCGTCCCCTGATCCTCCTCGCGAATGATGACGGTTACAGCGTTCCCGGCATTCGGCAGCTGCGTCAGTCCCTGCTCACGGTTGCGGATGTGGTTATCTGCGCTCCCGCAACCGAGCAGAGCGCGACCAGTCACTCGATCAGCCTGAATCGACCGCTCCGTCTCGTTGAGAGCGAACCCGGCGTGTTCTTCGTCGACGGGACGCCCGCCGACTGCGTTTATGTCGCGCTGCACTCGGGGACGCGCGTACTTCCACGACGACCCGACTTGGTGGTTTCCGGAATGAACCACGGGCTGAACCTCGGCAACGACGTGTTCTACAGCGGCACCGTGGCTGCCGCGCGCGAAGGGGCGCTCCGCGGGATCAGCGCGGTCGCGCTGTCATCGTCACCTGAGGCGGATCTTGAAGCCGCCTGCCGCGTCGCTGTGAGACTCGTGAGTGGTCTGCTGAAAGCGGAAACCGAAGAAACCGTGCTCCTGAACGTCAACTTTCCCCCCGGAAATCAGTGGCCGGTCCGAGCGACGCAGCTCGGAAACCGCGTCTATCAAGATGGCGTTCACTTTCGGAGTGATCCGCGAGGGGGCGAGTATCTGTGGATCGGAAGCGGCGGCGTTCTGCATACTGGGGCGAGCGAGGCCGACACCCACGCGTTCGACCAGAACGTCGTCGGGGTGACGCCGCTCTCCCTGCAGCTCTGGGAGGCTCGGCAGCAGCCGATTGCGGAACGGGTGATCGCAGACAGTGGCCTCTAGCAGCGGCTAGGGGGCGCTGTCCACGGCGTGAATCGCCGCCCACGCGGAGGTCAGCACCCAGTGAACCCAACCGAGTCGGGCCTAACCGTCCGTGCGACGTGCTCAGGAGCCCGGTATTCACGGCAGCGCGCACCGGCGTCGGCGGACGCGCAGGAACCCGCAAAGGACCCGGCGGATACAGTACCAATACAGGCGAGCAGAGCAGCCTGGTGAAATCCGCCGGAAACAGCATTGGCGGCGGAGGGTCCCAGCGGGTAGTCTCCACGGCTAAGGGGCGTTGACTTGCGTCCCATTGCCTTATTTCTTCGAGGGATCCTGAACATGCGAAACCGCGTCACTCCGTTCGCTCGCCGAGCGCTTGCTTATTTGCCGTTGTTCCCCGCGCTTCTGGGCGTCGTTGGCTGCATCGAGTTTGAGAGCGAGCCGATCAAGAAACCGAAGATCGATCTCGGCGGGATTGTGCTCCCGGATGGGGGGCGAATTCCTCCTGGGTTTCTCGAGGATGGCGGTTTGCCCCAGGGCGTAGGCGGCGCGGATCTGCCCCCGGAGGTGCTGGCGAGCTTACCCAGAGGGTTCCCGATCGAGTTTCTGCAGGGTGCCAAGATTGGCGAACAGTGCAGCCAGAAGGAGCCGTGCCGTGAAAGTCTCTCGTGTAAAAAAGGCAGCTGCACGCCGAGTGGGAAGAGCGCAGAGGGCGACTTCTGCTTGGTGAGTGCCGAGTGCGCCGCGGGGCAGTGCGTCAGCAGCGTCTGCGCCCCGGCTGGTGACGGCACACTAGGCGACCTTTGTGAGAGCTCTGCAGAGTGCGAAGCCGGATTGCGATGCGGGGTCGTCGGCTTGTCCGCACGGTGCCTCGCGGAGGGCGAAGGCGATATTGGCAGCCCCTGCGCGACCACCAACGATTGTCTCTCGGGGTTAGCGTGCTTTCAGCGCGACTCCAAGGCGAGCCCTAAGTGCCAGCCGTTGCCGGGCGCGCCCCCCGCGGTGCCAGTTGTCTGGGAAGGGGTCAAGTGCAGCAAGCCGTCGACGGATTCGGTGCGCGCTTACTTTGAAATCCCGAGTGCGCCTGGCGCACAGGAGGACGACTTCTTCCGCCTACCGTTTCCAAACGACATCCTCACTGATGCCCGCGGACGCGTCGATGTCGACAAGTTTCCGTCGCCAGGTGTGAACCCGATCGTGGGCGTGGATCCGATCAAACCCTACGTAGACGCCGTGGACGGGACAAAAGGGTGGGGCACCAACAGCACCGTCACCTTCCGTTTCTCGGGAGAGATCGACTTCAACAGCTTTGACGGCAATGACGCGATCAACTGGGTGGACATCACCGACCCAGCGAAGCCCGTCAACGCGCCCATCAACTTTCGGGCTTACTCGGGGAACACGAACTACGTGTGTCACAACGTGTTTTCCATTCGCCGCGGGAACGGCTATCCAATGAAGCCAGGCCACACCTACGCCGTCTGGCTTGGGTCTGCTGGAAGAAGCGCGAAGGGCGCCAAGATTGATCGCGCGGAGAACTTCTCGAGCATGCTCGCGGAGGGTGCGCCGGCGAACCCCGTGCTCGCCGCCGCCCATCAGAAGTTCGCTCCGTTCCGCAGTTATCTCGCCGCGAGCCAGATCAATCCCGACGACGTGCTGGTCGGGACGGTCATCACCGTAGGTCCCGTGAGAGACCTAATGGCGCAGCTGGCCGCTGGCGTGCGAGGGACGCCGTTGCCAGCGTCTAGCGCGTGGACTCTTTGCGGAGGGGCTGCAAAATCGCCGTGTGCTCAAGCTGAGGAGGGGCGCGCTTGCGGAACCAACCCAGCGTTCGACGAGTACCACGCGCTGCTGGACCTCCCGATCTTCCAAGGAGGTGCTGCGCCGTACCTGAAAGCGGGGGGAAAGATCGATCCGACTCAACCCACGCGAACTGAGCCCGTGTGTATTTCTCTGGCCGTACCGAAGGGCGCTGAAATGCCGGAATCGGGCTGGCCGCTGGTGGTTTTCGGCCACGGCACCGGGGGTTCCTTCCGGAGCCATATCCCCATCGCTGCGGAGTTGACGGCCGCGGCGACGCCGAACGGCATGGTGAACTTCGCGGTGCTCGGGTTCGACGAGGTGCAGCACGGTCCGCGCCGTGGTGAGTCCAACGAGTCGCCCGACAACCTGTTCTTCAACTTTCTGAACCCAGATGCCGCTCAGGGGAACCCACTGCAGGGCGCGGCAGATCTGATCTCGATCGCTCGCTTCGCGGCCGCGCTGGATCTGTCAGCAGCTCAGAGCAAAGGCGAAGCGATCAAGATCGATCCTGAGCGAATGGTCTACTTGGGGCACTCACAGGGCTCCATGCACGGTAGCTTGGCGTTGCCTTTTGCCGACGAATACAAGGGGGCAGTCCTGAGTGGCAATGGCGCGAGCTTGATGCACGCGCTGCTCACCAAGACGAACCCGGTCAACATCGCACAAGTTGTACCCCTCGTGGTGAACGATGGGGTGAAGGTAGACCCCTTGACTCAGAGCGCGAAGGGCGAGCTCCCCGGAGGCGACCACCACCCGGTGCTGTCGCTGATCCAGCACCACATTGATCCCGCGGACCCGCTCACGTTTGCCAAGCAGATCTCGCGCGAACCGCTGGAGGGTTTCCTGCCGAAGCACGTCTTCCAGACTTACGGCCTAGGGGATACCTTCTCTCCGCCGACGACGCTCAGGATCTACGCCAAGGCGGGGGATTTCACGGTCGTCAGAGCCCACAGCTCCGCGATGCCACCGGACGATCTGGGCGCGGAGTCGAGCGATTTCCCAGTGACGTCGACGTTCGCAGTCAACGACGTCCAGTACACGTCAGCTGTGCGCCAATACGGCCCGCCCACGGGGCGAGACGGCCATTTCGTAGTCTTCGACGTTCCGGAGGCGACCGCTGACGCGGTTCGGTTTCTCGGCATGTCGGCGAGCGGCATGACTCCTCAGATCGGCCAGTAGGCGCTCAGACGGCGTAGCTAGGGCCCAGACAAGACCACGTATGCGATCGGGATCGCCGCCCCTACGGTTGCGATCACGGCGCCGCGCCCCAAGATGCCTTTGCGCCCCGGCAACATGAAGAGCCCGCTGGTCGCCAAGTACAAGAGGAACACCGCGTAGGCGTCGGCGACGTAAGTCCACGCTTGCTTACCGCGATTCAGGTGGAGCCAGTTAACCGCGCGCAAGATGGGTCGCGCGCTCTGCCCCTGTTCCAGGACCTTGCCGGTACCAGGGTCGACGTGCAGCTTCAAATCTTCCCCTCCTGTGCTTGAAGCAACGCTGATCTCCAGTTGGCTGTCGCTGGCGCGGTAGACGTCCACAGGCGGGCCATCATGTCCCACCATTCGCAGCGTGTAGTCCGCGAGCGCCGCATCGTCCTTGGGCCAGGGCGCGGGGAGCTGATGTTCTCGCTCTATCTGCGTGAAGTTCGGATCCCAGTCGCCGATGTGGTTCACGGCCAGTCCACTGAGCGCATAGACGAACGTCAGACCAATAGCTAGATAGCCAATATCGCGGTGCAGCGCGCGTACCCAAGGGCGGATACGAAAATTGCCCTTACCCATAACGCTCTTCACGCCACGGATCCCCGTGGTTGTGGTAGCCGCGAGTCTCCCAATACCCGGGTTCGTCTTTGCGAACGAAGCGGATACCGGTCAACCATTTGGGGCTCTTCCAAAAATAGAGATCGGGGACCAGAGCTCGCACCGGAGCCCCGTGCGCCTGCGATAGTGGGCGTCCGTCGTATTGATGGACAACCCGCACGCCATCGCGGAGGGCTTCGCTTCTCGGCACGTTCGCGGTGTAGCCGTGGGCGGCCTCGAAAATGACGTAGCGAGCGCTGTCCTTCACGCCGGCGCTTTCCGCCAGCTGCTTCAGCGTCACCCCCTTCCACCGCGCGCCGAGGACGGACCAACCTGTCACGCAATGCACGTCGGCGTCGGCCTCAGATTGGGGCAGAGCGAGCAGCTCAGCGAAGTTCAAAACGAGAGGCCGTTCTACCTCGCCGTGGATCGTAAGCCGAAACTGGCTGGTTTGGCTCGAACCCGGCTGGCCCCCCATCGGCTTCAGGCGATCGAGGACTTTCTGTCCCGGCGGCAGCCGAGGTCTTCCGTCGGCTCGGGTCTGAGCCCGCGCCTCGCGCGTGAGCGCTGAGGAAAAATAGTAGCTGGCGCCCAGAAACGTGACGACCGTGCCACCGACGGCCTGCTGTACGAAGCGCCTCCGGCTTCTCAGGCGCTCCCGCGCTCGCTCGACGTCGAGGTCCTTCAACATGGCATCGGGATTGTCGCTCATAAGTCACCGTTCGGGTTCGATTCAGCTGATGCAGGTCTACGCCGTAGCGCCCCGGAAAGTTACCCGTCTGGCCCCTAATAGCACGGCGTCATATGGCGGTGGGTTTGGAAACTTGCAGCGATCTGTGCCACGGTGAGCCTACATGTGCAGGCTGTTCGGCTTCCGAAGCGTGATCCCAAGTCAGGTCCACAGCTCGCTTCTGGCCGCGGAGAATGCGCTCGGGACCCAGAGCAACAATCACCCTGACGGCTGGGGGGTCGCCTACTACATCGACAACTGCCCGCACCTCACGCGGAGCGCCGAACGCGCGCTGGGCGATCAGCTCTTTCATCGACTGAGCGGCGTCGTCGCTAGCGAAACCGTGCTCGCCCACGTGCGCAAGGCCACTCAGGGGAACCTCAGCGTGCTTAACAGCCACCCGTTTCAATACGGTCGCTGGGTGTTCGCGCACAACGGCGACATTCCAAACTTCAGCGAGTGCCTGGACGCCCTTCGCGAATTGATCAGCCCGCGTTTGAGACGGTACATTCTGGGTGATACCGACAGCGAGACTGTCTTCCATATTCTGCTCACCGAGCTGGAGAAGTTGGGGCCATTGGATCGTCCGCACTTGGTGAACGATGTCGTCACCGCGCTGCAGCGGACCTTTGAAAAGGTGAAGGCGACGTGCGAGCGCGACGGTCACCAGCCATTACTCACGATGATCGCGACCGATGGCGCCAATCTGGTTGGGGTTCAAGGTGGCAAGGAGCTGTATCTCTCGACCTACAAGAAGCAGTGTTCCGAGCGTACGCGCTGCGCGAGTTTGTCGGCTGAGTGCGAGGCGCCCACGACGACCGGTTTCGTCAATCACTTCATTCTCTCGAGTGAACCCCTTCAAGGTGAGAATGTGTGGCACGCTCTTGAGCACGGGGAGGTCGTCGCGGTAGATGCGAACATGAAGGTCGTTCGAAGTCGCATCGATCGCCGCGGGTTGCCGCTCTTAGCGTTGAACCAGGCGGAGCGAGCCGTTGCCGAGCCCAGCTTCACGGCTCAGCGCTGACGCATCGGCATTTCATTCGGACGGTGACACCAATACTAGATCGAACTCCTGGTCCGTGGGTACGGACAGCTGATCGCCGGGTTTTCGTCGGGAGTCCAGCTCGTTCTCGGTTCTCGGCCTGACGCTGAGCACCTCGCGCCCCGTACGCCGCGCCAGTCGACGCGGGATGGCAGAATCGTGGCAATGCCCCCCACCGGCGAAGATCAGTAGCCGCGCGCGCTGACCCGCCTTCTCGGCGGCGAGAAACCACTGGCTTGCGGTCTCAGCCATGGTCTCGTCCCAGGCGACTTGAGCTGCGTAGTAGTTTTCAAACGACGGCATGGGATGGGCCCGGTGGGTCGGCTGTTTTTTCTTGTGGGGTTGGGGCGTGGTTACAC
>JBDKJZ010000340.1:0-6508 GCA_039796375.1 Pseudomonadota bacterium | reverse complement strand
TTAATCTCGAGTTTCAGCCACTCGGATACCGCGTTGACTGCGCTGACGCCGACACCATGCAGGCCCGCGCTGACTTTGTAGCTGCTGTGATCGAACTTGCCGCCCGCGTGAAGCACCGTCATTACGACCTCTGCCGCGGAAACCCCCTTATCGTGCATTCCCACCGGGATCCCGCGACCGTTATCCGTCACCGCAACGGACCCGTCGTCGTGCAGCCGAATGGTGATCGCGTCGCAATGACCCGCAAGGTGCTCGTCGACAGCGTTGTCAACACACTCCCAGACTAGGTGATGCAGCGCTGAACCATCATGAACATCACCGATGTACATGCCTGGGCGCTTGCGCACGGCCTCTAGCCCTTCAAGGACTTGAATGTTCTTGGACCCGTACTCTTCGGCTTCGGCTTTCGCCGCCGTTGAGGAGGTGTTCGGTGAGCCTGCGACTGGGGTTTCCGGATTCTCGGTCAAGGTAGCGGATTCATAGCCGGTTCGCGGCGTTCACGCAAGCAAGACGGAATTCGCAAGCTACTGAGATCATTCACTTAATTTATTCGCCGCCGTAGAGCAGCCACAGCCCTCTCAGGCTGCGGGGATCTGCTCACCGCGGAGCAGCCTGAAGTCCTGGCGTTCCCCAGGTTCCAGCCCGGGAGTCTCGAAGAGTTCCGGGCGGGTGGTCGTCACTAAGACTTGGCTGTCCGTCTCGCGAATGAAGTCGTAGACGGCCCCAGTGCGGGTGGGATCGAGCTCACTGGAGACATCATCGAGTAGCAGAATGGGCTGGGTACCACGGGCATCCCGAACACAAGCAAGCTCGGCAGCCTTCAGGGCGAGCGTCAGCACGCGTTGCTGCCCCTGAGACGCGTGCCGCCGAGCTGATCGGCCGTTGAGCGTCAGCTCAAGATCATCCTTCTGTGGACCGAACGTGGCCGCCTTGCGTCTGCGGTCTTGGCGACGTCGCTGGGCCAACGCCGAGAGAAATGCGGCTGGATCGGCGCTGCCCCCCATCACAAACTGGAGCTTGAGGCGAAGGTCCTGAGCGGCCATTCTCGCGAACGCGGTAACCAAAGCTTGTTCGAGAGCGGAGACCGCTGCGGCACGACTTCGCTCGATCTGGCTGCCGTGTTCAGCCATGAGTTGTTCGAACACATCCAACTCAGCCGCCGCTTCGCCTTTGGTTTCGAGCAGGATCTGGCGCTCTTTCTGTGCCTTCGCGTAGCGCGCCCGGGCATCGCCCGTGGCTGGATCAACAAACAGTGCGACGCGGTCCAGCAGGGTGCGACGCGTGGCTGCTCCTCCGCTGACCAGCTGCAGGTCCGCCGGTCCGAAGATGACCACGGGTGTTCTCACGGCGTAGCTGCTGAGGCGCTCGGGTTTCTTGTCATCGATAAACAGGCTGCGACGACCAGCGCTTAGGACGGCGCGCTGCCTACGCAGCTGCTCGCCCTCGCGGAAAGACCCAGTCACCCGGGTTAGCTGCGCGCCTTCCTGGCAAACCTCCGTGAGCTTCTCGGTTCGGAAGCTACGGCTGGTAGCCAGTAGGTACAGCGCTTCGAGGACAGACGTCTTGCCGTGACCGTTGTCTCCCGAGATCACGTTAACGCGAGGGGCCAGCCGTAGGCTGAGCTGGCCGATATTTCGAAACCCTCGGATTTCGAGTTCCTCAACGCGGAGCGAGAACGTCAAATGCGCATCGGCATGATCACAGCCAGGTACTCAGTACCTGGGTGATCTTTAGCGGGTCGAATAATCGCGGGATCGAGCTCGCCGCTGACGCCTAAGGTCATTTCCTCGCCGTCCAAGGGACCGAGCACATCGAGGAAATACTTGGCGTTGAAGCCCACGGTTAGAGCCTCTCCGTCGTAGTCCACAGGAAGCTCATCGAAGCCGTCGCCGCGCTCGGGGCTCTCACTTGAGAAGCGGATCATGTTGTGCTCAAGGGAGAGCTTGATCCCACCGGTGCGGTCGCTTGCCGCCACAGAGACGGCCTTGAGGGCGTCGATGACGGCTGCGCGCGGAGCCACGATCTTGTGAGCGGTAGAAGCTGGGATCACCTGCTGGTAGGGTGGGAATTGCGCGTCGACAAGCTTCACGCCGAACTGCACCCCGACCACCTGAAAGAATGCTGTCGGACCGCTTTGGCAGAGCTTGATCTCGCCGCTGCTCTCCCCTTTGACTTCGTCGGCCTTAGCCTCATCGCAGAGGCGCTTCAGTTCGTGGATTCCCTTGAGTGGGATCAGCATCGAGGCTGTTGCAGGTTTACCTTTGACGTCTGCCTCCATCTTCGAGAGGCGATGGCCGTCCGTGGTCACCATGCGCACGCGATTGCCATCCCACTCGAACAGCGCGCTGTTCAAATGAAGCCGGGTTTCATCTGTGGAGATCGAGAAATGGGTTGAGCTGATGAGCTGCTGAAGTGTGTCGACCTTGAGCGTCAAGGTTTGGCTGCCAGAGTCAGGCTCAGGAAGCTTCGGGAATTCCTCACCGGGAATGCCGTGCAAGGTGTAGCGACGAGCCTGACCTTGGGCTCTCAAGGTCATCGCAGCTGAGTCGTCCGTCGTGATTGAGATCTTACCTTCGGGCATCATCTTGACGCGCTCGAACAAATCGCGAGCACCGACAGCGATGCTGCCTCCTTTTGAGACTTCCGCGGTGATGGTGCCACTCACGCTCAAGTACAGGTCGGTTGCTGCCAATCGCAGCTGATCTGGGCCCTCAACCTCCAGGAGGACGTTACCGAGCACGGGCATCGTCGATTTTTTGTCGGCGACTCCCTGACAGCGAGAGAGGAGCCGGAGGAATTCTTTTTTTGTAACAGTGGCCTGCATCGTGTTGTCCTGTGGCCCGAGAAGCATGGGCGATACCCCAGCTGGGAGCTGTGGCGGATTGTTACTTGTCTTTGCTCCGGGGCGCGAGCGGCTTTCGGTGCTTCTTACAGACTAAGAAAAGAGAATTTTAAAATTTTTGTAGTCGTATTAGTAGGGCCTGTGGACCTCTGGGGACAGTCAGTAAGTTGTTGTATTTACTGCAGAGTTTCTGTTCCGCCCCTGGGGGAAAGCCGGGGGCCACAAACGCATGGATTGTGGACGGGAGTCGGGCCGCCGAGTTGGACCCAACCAAGCAGCGGTGAATCCACTGGGTTTTCCTTATGTTATCCCCACAGTGCACTGACCGCTCGGTCGCTTGAATTCGCGCACCCCATGCACTTTTCTCTTGAGTGCTGAGCGTTGAGGTGGGCTCGGGGCGGGTGTTGGCCCGGATGCAGCCCGTAGCTCCGCTGAGCTGAAGAGAAATGTCCCCAGCTCTCAGCCGGTCCTCAGGGCGTTTGCGGCCGCCCAGGGGCCTTGGAGCCGCTCAGTCGCTTTCGAGGCGCGCGAGGGAGTCCATCAGTAAACGCCTCGCCTGCTCGTAGGTCTTGGGTCCGATGTGTTTAGCCTCGTAGGCGGCTTCCAGGACAACGAGCTCATCTAGGATCAACTGCTTGGCGCGTTCCCGGTCTTCGCCAACGGTTCGTGGCGTGAGGCGCTCATCTCGCGACGCCGCGAACCCAAGTCCCAACAACGCGACTGCCCCCGCGATGCCGTAAGCCACATACCTGCCCCAACCTCGTGTGGGGAGGCCCGTTATTGTCGCGGACAGAGTCGCCGGGGCCGGTGTGTTTTCGAAGAGAAAGTCTTTGGCGGTGAGTAGCGCGTACTGGCCTTCGTTGCCGCGCGTTTCTTCTGCCGCGTCAAAGCCGCTGACCCGGAGCCCCATCGACGAGGAGGCTTCAAGGTAGACGCGCGCGTCTACCAAGTGCGGCAAGGTTGGGAGAGTCAAGACCGCAGATTCGTCCTGCTTGTTCGGCAACTGGAAACCAAACGCAAAGTCGTGTTGCCCAGGCGTGAAGCTGCCGTTGATGATCACCGCGTCGGCAGACTGTTGCACTTTCAGATCGCCGGAGGCTTCGCCAGGCTGAAACCCCTGCCAACCGCTCGGCAGGGGGATCTTCAGCCCTCCGGGTATCCAAGTGAGCGGGTTGGTGTTGTGAATCCGCAGTAGGCACTGGATCTGAAAAGCGTCGGAGCGGGGCTGGATCACGTACAGCGCCCGGCTGACGATGAACGTCGCGTTCATTTCCGCGGTGCTCGGAAAGACGAACAGCGTGACGATTTCGCCAGCGTTTTGCTGAAGCTTGAACGGGCCGCTGGTGTAGGTCGAGGTGCCTTCTTCGAGGGTGACCTCGTAAAGAAACGAGGTCTCGGTGCCTTGATCGACGAACCCGGCGCGGCCCTCAGCGTCGGTAGCCTGGGTTTTGTCACTGACCTTGTCACCCGAAGCGATGCTTTGCTTCGTGGTTGTCAGCTTCACCTGCTTGCCGCTCAGCGGCTGACCCTGGCCATCTTTGACGAGCACAACAATGCTGCCCGCGGGCAACATCTTTGCGGCTTGGACTGCCCCTTGCGGCTGCATTCTTTGGCCCGAGCGAGCCAGATTTGCCTGCTCGCGATGAGTATCCGAATCGAACGGAGATCCCGCGACGACGGGGACCGCGGGCGCTCCCTCGAGCGGAGGGTGGCCACTGGGAAGCGCGTGGTCGCCGTCCTGCGGAGCCCCAGGGGTGGCGGCATCCTGGGCGGACGCGTTCAGGCTCAAGGCCAGCGCAGCCAGGACAGCTGCTCCGAAAAGGTTGCGCGTCATTTCTGGTCGCCCTGTTTCTCGGTCGCCTCGGTTGGCTGGGTTGTGTTCTGGACCCCGGTTTTCGCTCGCCGGTGCGCGAGCAGTTGCTCCGCGCGGTCGCGTGCCGGGCCCAGATTTTCGTCGATCAGCTGAAGCAGTGTCTTCGCTTCCAAGCGGTACTTGGTGACCAACTCCTGATAGTCTTCTGCGCTGATCTTTCCGACGCTGCGCTCGTACTCGAGGTCCTTGAGAGTGCGCAGGACGGACCGCTTGCGCTCTTCCTCGGCGCTCGGCGCGCCTAGGCCCATTGCCTCGTCTAGGGTGAGCGGCGCATCGCCAGTGAGGCTCTGCAGGCTCTCCCAAAACACCCAGATGACAGTGAGGAGTACTCCTCCGGCTAGTGCCAAAAACACCGGCCCTCGGCCGATGCCAACCCCGACGGCGGTGGCCACCAACACAGTCACCGGGGCGACCATCCAGGGCCGTAGCCTCACCGGGCGCTGCTCAGAATTGGCCATGATCGCGCGGGATTATAGTGGGGTAGGGCAAAAATGCTCGGTCAATCGACGTCAGCGGGACTGACTGGTGACCGTGACGGTCTTGAGTGACGTCGCACGGGCCGGCGCGGTGGCGATGAGCACCGAGAACATCACGCCGGTGGCCGCTCCCGCTGCCAAGCGAACATTCCCCCAGACCCCCAGCCTACGGAAAGAGACCTCAGGCCACAGCGAAATGGTCGCTCCAGAGAGCATCACGAGGACCCCGATCCAGAGCCACGACACGAGCGGGTTCACATGGAACCGGAAGGTGGCGCGCTTGGTCGCCGGGTCGACCGATCCGACGATGACGTACAGATCCTCGGACAAGCGGTTCAGGGTCGCGACTTCGGTCGTGGGGTTGCCGCGCTTCATGTAGATGTACTGCGCTGGAGTCACGCGTCCGAGATCTCGCCCGGCGAGCTTTGCGTCGAGATCAGCGAAAATCATGCGCTTCTCCGTGTCGACCTCCATCCGCGAGCCCTTGTAGGTCAGCTCGTAGTCGCCGATTGTTGCCTTCTCACCCGGCAGCAGCGTCGCCTCCTTCTCGAGGCTCCAAGACGACCCGACAAAACCCAGGAACATCAAGCCCACGCCGACGTGGACGATGTAACCCCCGTAGCGGCGCCGACTACGGCTAACCAGGGTGAAGAGCGCGATGAGCAACGGCTCCACGGCGTTGCTGCGCCTGGCCTGGATCCCCCGGTAGAACTCCTGGACAACCACGGCAAAATTGAACGCGACGAGTGTGACGGTGACCAACGGAGCAAAGGACCCGACGTGCTGCAGCAGCAGGTCGTACGTGCTGCTGCCCACGGCTTCGTCCTTGACGATGGCTGGGGCGCCAAGTGCATTGCCGAAAGCCAGGTGCAGAACAGCGGTTACGCCCGCAGTGATCGTAGGTGCCCTAAACGCCTTCCTGAGAGCGTCACCGCTCGATTTGCGCCAGCCAAACAGGGGAGCTGTGCCCATGAGCAGCAAGAGGAGCAGGCCGAGTGGTGCCATCCACTTGTTGTAGAAGGGGGGGCCCACGGTCACCTCCTCATTCCACAGCCACTTGCTGATCACAGGAAACACGGTGGAGATCGCGATGAACAGCCCCGCGCCGAGCAGCACCCAATTGTTGACCACGAAGGCCGCTTCGCGGCTCGCGATCGACTCAATGCTCGATTTGCCCCGGAGCAACGGCCAGCGCCACGCGATTAGCCCAGCCGTGGTCGCCAGGATCAACCCCATGAAGTAGACGAAGTAAATGCCGATGTCGCTCTGAGCGAAGCTGTGGACGCTGGCAATGATGCCCGAGCGTGTCAGGAACGT
>JBDKJZ010000339.1:0-6509 GCA_039796375.1 Pseudomonadota bacterium | reverse complement strand
CCCGCGAAGGTCAATCGGAACCGACAGAAGCAGCCGCAGTGGCGAACAGAGCCAAACAACGACACGCGCTCGGTCAGCCCAGTTTCCGGCTTTGCCAGCAAGTCGCTGACTGCGGCCGGCAGTCGAGTGGCCGCAGCGTAGTCTCCGCAGCGTAGTCTCCGCAGCGTAGTCTCCGCAGCGTAGTCTCCCCAACGCCGTGCCGCTTTGGGGACGGCGGCGGCAATCTCCTCGCAGCGCGGCCTGACCGCTACGCTAGGATCGCCTTTGTGAGCGCTCGGCCTTCTGGCGTAGTTCACGCTCTAGGGTCTCGAACTCGGGCAGCGCCTTCGGGCGTCGTTTTGGGGTGGCTTCAGCCAGATCCCATGGCAGCTGCCAGTGGTCGCGCAGCTGGGAGGTCAAATCGGCGAGGGGGTCAAAGGTGGCGTCGGCGGCCGGAGGCACTAAATCACGCTCGGCCGCGCGCAAGTGTAGGGCGGGAGCAAACCCCGAGTGGGGCGGCGGGTGATCCGAGTTGCTCGGGACTATCCAGCCATCCCAGCGATCGACGGGCTTGGGGAGCCTAGCGATGTCCCTGATTGCGCTCCGCGGGCCAGTGGCGGCTTCGTTATTTGCAGCTCCGCTGCTGGCGGTAAGGCTCAGCGATTCGGTCGCCTCCACCTCCAGCGCCTCTTCTGCGGAAGTCCGGTTCAGTTCGTTGTCGTGCGTCGGACTCGCCTGGAACTCGCCCGAGCGCGCGGTAGTTGGATTCGGCCCGAGGTCGACCCGCTGAGCATCGTGCAGGGCTGAGGTCAGGTCCGTGAGCGAACGACCGATTCTGTCCTGGGACTCGGAGCCCCGCGTGCTCCGCAGAGCGGAAGAGCCACGTGGCGGGAGGGTTTCTGCTGTGCGAGGGACTTCGGCCAGAGGCGCGGCATCCGGTTCACTCTTCGGACCCAATGCGCCGCGGCGTTGCGCCAGGTGAACCCCGACCGAGACCGCAGTAGCGACCCCAAGTAGTCCAAGAGCCCAAGGCCCGGCAAAGAGCGACCAAACGACCCAGATCGTGATGGCGGTCGCAGCGCCTCCCGCTGCACCCTGAAGTAGCGGCACGAACAGGCGGGAAATCGAACGGCGCTGTAGCAGGAAACCCAGCGCGCAGGCGCCGAGCCCAAGCGCGACTGGTTCGGGGCCTAAGGTCGTCGGCACGGAAGCGGATGCCACGACTGCCGCCGCAACGATCGCATAGGCGGACGCCAGCATGAAAAACAGCCGCGCGCACAGCTTCAGTCCCTGGTTCATGTGCGGAACGGGAGACAAGCGAGGTTGCTCAAGGTCTCGCTGCAGCTGATGACGTTGCAGCATGAGCTCAGCCGTGAGCAGGTGATTGCACTGAGAGAGGCGTCCTGCAAAGTAGCAGAACGCGGCCATCATCAGCAGGCTCGCTGCCCACACTGACCAAGCCGGTACCGGGGTCGCGTTCAGGGTTGAGAAGAGCGGCGCTGCAGAGACGGCCATCCCCGAGAACCACAGCTTCCAAACGAGCTCCTGGTGCAGCGCGACCTCACCCACCGCGCTCACATTGAGCTGAAGCGCATCGCATGACCGAGCGTTCCCTCGCCTCGATAACGGCGGCCGCGACGGTAACTCGCGCAGCGCGAGGATGTCGGCGGGTTCGGTCATTGGGTCGAAACTAACGGGTTTTGGCTGCCGTTTTCAAGGGAGCTAGCATGTCGCGCGGGGTCGGTCCTCGGACCACTCTCGCGCCCAGAAGACTAACCGCAAGTACTCGCACGGGATTTTCGGTCAGCCTGGAAGCTGGCTCGCGCTGGAGGTCCAAGCTGAACGCCCGAGCGCGAGCGGTTTCAGGTCACCCAAGACCCGGGCCAAGCTTGAGCTTTCTAAACAAAGCCTGGGGTTCGAGCTTCATGTGCCTGAGCTAGCTTTCTGACAGGCTGATGACGGTAACGGACGAATCTGGTCCCAGCGTGAAAGCTGGATTCTTGGTGCTTTGTGGCCCGCGCCCTAGATGGGAAGGTGACGGGCGTGGCGACACGGCAGGTCTGCCGGCCACCCCGCTACCCGACCCCGCTCTCGAAGACCTCAGGCTCACCCAGAATGACTGACCGACTGCTGCTAATTGACGACGACCGCAGCCTGTTTGCCTTGCTGAGCGAGTTTTTTGAGTCTGAGTCGGTGGTCCTGACCCACGCCAAGGATGGCGCCGAAGGTCTACGGCGCGTTGAGCGCGAAACGTTCGACGCAGTGCTCCTGGACGTGATGATGCCAGGGATGAGTGGCTTGGATGTGTTGCGCAAGCTCCGCGCGGCCAGTCGTATCCCGGTGATCATGCTGACCGCCAAGGGCGACGAGACTGACCGGGTCGTCGGGCTTGAGCTTGGCGCTGACGACTATCTCGCCAAGCCCTTCAGCCCTCGGGAACTGCTCGCGCGGCTTCGAGCGGTCCTACGTCGGGTTCGCCCCGCCGTGGATCAGCAACGGCTCTGCCTAGGTGGAGTCTCTGTGGAGCCCGCGTCTCGCCGAGTCCAGGTTGAGGAACAGCTGATCGAGCTGACGGGTCTTGAGTTTGACTTGCTGGTGACGCTCATGCGGCGCGCCGGTCGTGTGGTCCGGCGCGAGGCGCTGCTCACTGAGTCGGGGCGCGCCGATATTGTCGTGAGTGATCGCGCCGTGGATGTGCACATCTCCCATTTGCGCAAGAAACTCGGTCGAAGCGGACATCTGATCCGCACGGTCAGGGGAGTGGGTTACGTGTTCTCTCGCGACGAGACGGACGCAACTTGAGCCGTGCCGTGGGACTCAGTGACTATTGTTCTCGGCAGCGAGCCCGGGTTGGCGGCTTCTTTGGTGCGCGACTGCATCGTAGGTTGTTCTTGTGGTTTGGGGCGTCCATCTTGCTCACAGGGTTTCTCGCCGCGCTCTCCGCTGCGCTGGTTTACCGCTCCGAGTGGCGAGGGCACAACGAGCGCGCGAGTCAGCTCGCTTCCAGCGCGTTCGGGCCTGTCTGGGCAGAGCCGCTCGATCGCGCGGTCTTGCTTGAGAGCTTTTCCGAGACGTTCCAGATCCGGCTGCAGCTTCGAGACGTGAGTGAGCAGCTGATCGCTCAGGCCGGTGGAGAGTGCCGGCAGGTGCACTTCAGCACTTCGGTGGTCGGACCGAGCGGCGCGCTCGGTCGCCTGAATTTCTGCGGACCGATTCACGCCGCGCGCCACTGGGTCTTCGCGTGGGCCCTGTTCCTCGGTAGCTCGGTTCTGTGGTTGGCGTCTGGGTGGGTCGCGCGTCGGCTCGGTCGCCCATTGAAAGAGTTGACGGAGGTCACCCGTCGGATAGGCGAAGGCCAGCTGGGGAGTCGAGTGCACCTGCGTGGTCGCCCCCACGACGAGCTCGCTGAGCTCGCGGTCTCTGTGAACGAGATGGCCGGCCGCATCGAAAAACAAATCCGGGACCAACGGGAGCTACTCGCATTCGTCTCTCACGAAATTCGAACTCCGCTCGGACACTTGAAGATCTTGATGGAGCTGCTCGAGCGCGAAGGGATCAGCGCAAAACGGCAAGAGCAACTGGAGCGAGAGGTGACCGCGATCGATCGCTTGGTTGCTGACTTGTTAGCGAATGCGCGTCTGGAGTTTGAGGCCGTCGACCCGCGCGCCCTCAAGGCCGGCGACCTAGTGGCCACCGCGCTTGAGCGAGCCCATCTACCAGCGAGCCTCTTGAACGACCTCTCCGCTAACCGACCGTTTCAGGGCGATCCGACGCTGCTCCATCGCGCGCTTCACAACCTAATGGATAACGCTTCCAGGCATGGTCAGGGGCTCGCCTGCGTGACGGTAGAGCTGCGAGCGCCGAGAGGCCTAGTGTTTCGCGTGGCTGACCTCGGCCCGGGGGTGCCCGAGGCGGAGCGGGAGTCCGCGTTCCGAGCGTTTCATCGCGTGAGTTCTGGCGATGGGGAGCAGTCGTCCTTGGGGTTAGGGCTCGCGTTGGTGCGACGTATCGCAGAAGCGCACGGCGGCACCGCCTGGGCCGGAGCGGCGGGCGAAAAGGGCTCCGAAGTGTGCTTCTCCGTGCGCCTCGACGCTGACGCTTAGACCGTGATATGCCGCACGCCCCGTGCGCCTGCTGTTCGTCTCGCATTCTTTCGCCCCGCCCGAGCGGCCGCTGGCTAACGTCGGAGGCATGCAGCGTGTAGCGATGGACCTACACGCCCAGCTCCAGAGTGAACCGCAGATCGAGCTGCACTCGATGTTGCTTCACAGCTCTTGGAGATGGATCGTGCCGAGGGCGATTCCGTTTATCACCGCGCTCTTGGCGCGGGTTCCCGCGTTCGTTGAAAAACACCGGATCGAGGCCGTGCTGTTTTCCTCAATGACCACGGCGCTGCCCGCGATGGGCATGGCCGATCGCATCCGCGATCGCGGCGCGACGGTCAGCGCCATTTGTCACGGTCTAGACGTGACCGAACGGAACACCCTATATCAAGCGGGCGTGCGGCGTACCCTCGCCGCTCTGGACGCGATCTTCCCGGTCAGTCGCGCCACGGGACAAGAGTGTGCGGACCGAGGTGCCCCGACCGACCGCATCTTGGTTATCCCCAACGGGATCCATCTAGAACGCTTCGAGCAGGTCCTAAAGGCCAGGCTGGACCAGACCCCCTTGCCCCACGACGGATTGCCCGACGGCGCGTTCCTGTGCCTCAGTGTAGGACGACAAGTCCGGCGCAAAGGGTTTGCGTGGTTCGTGACTGAGGTCATGCCGCGCTTGCCAACCAACGTCCACTACTGGCTCGCGGGGACCGGTCCTGAAGCCTCGGCGATCGCGGCGGCCGTTGTTCAGGCGGGTCTACAAGATCGCGTACGCGTTCTAGGGCTGGTCGACGACGCCGAGCTGCGACGGCTCTATAGCCGTGCGGATCTGTTCGTGATGCCGAACATTCGTGTTCCCGGCGACATGGAGGGATTCGGCGTGGTCATGCTAGAGGCCGGCGCTTGTGGCGTGCCGACTTTGGCGTCGGATCTGGAGGGGATCGCCGATGTGATCACCCACGGCGAAAACGGATACTTGGTGGCGAGCGAAGACGCCGACGCATTCGTTCAACAAGTCAGCGGTCTATGCAGAGAGCCCGACCGCCTACGGGCGCTGTCCCAGCGCTCGGCGGCTCTCGTCCGTGAGCGCTTCGCTTGGTCCTCGGTGGCCGAGAACTACCGCACTGCGCTTCTCGACGTCGGGCCACGGCGCTCGCGCGCGTAGTGGACTCCGTGAGGCAGGAGACACCCAATGCACAGAAAAAGCGCCTTGCTCCCACTCGCGTTAGGACCAGCCGCCGGGGGTCTACTCGCGGGCCAGTCCGCTTCGGTGCCGGGCGCGTTGCCACTCGTAGCGCTGCTCCTTGGAGCAGGTGGACTGTCGTTGGTGCAGGCGTTGCCGGGGCTGTGGCGGGTCTTGGGCACCGTGCTGAGCAGCCTGTTGCTTCTAGGATCGACGTGGTTAACACAATCAGCGGACCCCTTCACGGTAACGGTCTTTGGGTTTCTGGTGGCGGTGATAGCGCTTCTCAGCTCCTTCCCTGAGTTTGAGGAGCGAACACGAGCCGCAATCTTTCCGGTGACGGCGCTGGCGTGCGCTCTCTTGGTGCTGGAGTCCGTAGCCCCGAACCCGTGGTGTGTCGCGCTGCTCGTCACGGGTTGGCTCATTCACTGGTCGGGCGCCTTGCGCGGGCGCTTGAAGGCCGGCACTCGCGCGCTCCATGCTGTGGGACTAGGGGTTTCCCTAGCAGCTGCCCTGCTCGCAGTGTCTTGGCGCGAGCCGGCTTCGCGGTTGTTGTTGCTATTGCTCGCGGACGTCCTTTGTGTGTTCGTGGCGGCGCCATCTGAGACGGGTCAGAAGTCGCTCTGGGGCGCGCTGCTTGAAGAGCCCGCGCGCCTCTTGGTGTCCACTTTCGCGTTGCTGTGCTTGGTTGGAACGCTGATACTCCGGCTCCCGCTCGCTGCCACATCAAGCCAGCCCATCCCATTGTTGGATGCGGCGTTTACCGCGGTGAGCGCCGTCTGCGTGACGGGGCTGTCGGTCATAGACGTCGGGACCGTGTTTTCTTTTGGGGGGCAGCTGGGCTTGCTCGTGTTGATTCAGGTGGGTGGCCTAGGGATCATGACGTTCTATACGGTGGGGCTCACCGTGCTTGGCGAAAGGCTATCTTTGAAGCAGGAGCGGGCGATGGCGAGCGCGCTCAGCCTGCAGGAGCGGGGTACGCTGAGCCGACCCACTCGCCGAATCTTGGCGGTCACGTTGGTGACCGAGGGGGTCGGAGCGATCTGCTTGGTGGGACTGTTTCTGGCGGAAGGCGTGGGCGTACGGGACGCGATCTGGCGGGGGGTGTTCACCGCGGTGAGCGCGTTCAACAACGCGGGTTTCGCCCTGCAGTCGGACAACCTGGTTCAGTACCAAGGGAACCCGCTGATCCTCCATGTAGTCGGGCTTCTGATCGTGCTCGGCGGACTCGCTCCGGCCACCGTGTTAGC
>JBDKJZ010000338.1:0-6523 GCA_039796375.1 Pseudomonadota bacterium | reverse complement strand
AGTTTAGGCGTGAAGTGAACAGACCACCGAAGAGGTTGTTCAAGACCTGGCGTGCGTCGTGCCCGGGCATCCCGTAGGCGGGAGCCGGGACCCCAACCCAGAGGCTCGTTTGAACGCTGCCCGGTCGATCGATCCAAATCAACCGATTGGCGACGGGCCGCGGCGCGGGTGACGGAGACTCGGCGCTAGGCCGGGAAGGCGCCTGTGGCCGCCAGTCTCCGAAATGGGCGCTGGCGGCTTTGCTCAGGGCACTTGAGTCGATTGGACCCGCCGCGATCAGTGCACAACGATTCGGGGCAAGCGCGTGCCTCTGGTAGCTGGTGAGATCTGTGTGAGTCAGGTTTGCGACCTGTTTCGGGGTGCCGCTGACGCTCCTTCCGAGACTGCCTCCCAAGAGCGCCTGGTAACCGAACAACCAGGAGAGCCGCTGCGGATCTTGGCGCTGCAAGGCGATATCATCGAGGCGCTCTTTCTTGAGGCGCTCGAAGTCCTCGCGCCGCAAGCTCGGCGAACGGACGACCTCAGCCAGCAGCGCTAAAGCTTCGTTCAAGTGCTCAGGTAGCACGCTGAGATCGAGCGAGAGCGCGTCGTTGGTCGTGTCGTAGTTGAGCGTGGCCCCGAGTGATTCGGCGGCCACCGCCAGTTGCAGCGCGGTTTTTTTCTTGGTGCCCTCGGTGAGCAAACGGGTAAACAGCGAGCTCAGCCCTGCTTTGCCCTCGGGATCCGGATCCCGTAGACACGCGAAGCGTAGGGACAAGGTCGGCGCCTCCCACGGGATCACCCAGGTGGTCAGGCCGCTTGGAAGTGCCGCGTGCTGGGTCTGCGGATACCTGAGGGCCCTCGGCGCTCCAGGCTTTGGTGTCACGGTTCGAAAAGCGTTCGGATCCGCTGGGGGAGCTGCGGAGGCTACTGGGTCAACGGCGTCCGGGGCGAGCGGCTCTGACGAGGGGCGTGAACAGCCAGTGAGTGATAACGTGAGCCAAGCCCAGGCGCTGACTCGGATGAGGATTGTGGTGGACGGCTTCATTGGGGCTCCGTGACTACGGTGGCGCGCAGGTTGGGGGAGAGGTGAGTTTGCAGGACACGTGTCACGTCTGCGGGTGTTACGTGGCCGTAGGCCTGGAGCACCCGGGGTAGGGCTCCTGGATCGCCGAGGTAGTGGTTGAGGCGCTGCAGGGTTCCGGCTCGGCCGCCTTCGCCGCCGTTGGCGTTCAACTGCTGGAGCTGGCTGGCGAAGCTGAGGCGCAGCCCCGTCTTGGCTCGTTTGAGTTCTTCAGGCGTTGGGCCTTCTTTGGCGAGACGCTCCAGTTCCTTGTCGAGGACGGTCTCCACCGCGGGGAGCTTCACCCCACTTGCGAGAGTGGCCTGGATCTCGAACACGCTGGTGAGCTCATTGGCATCGAGCGAGGCGCTGACGTCATTGGCTAACCCGGTCGTGACCAACGCCTGATAGAGGCGCGACGCTTTGCCCGATGCGAGCACCCGGGTAGCGATTTCGAGGGCAGCCTCATCGGGGCCGTAGGCGGGCGGCGTCAACCAGGCGTTGGTGATGCGGCCGAGCTCGACCGGCTCCTTCACGATCACGCGCTGTGCCTTGAAGTTCCCGGTGATGGGTTTGGGTCGTGCAACCCGGGGTCCTCGCGGCGCCAGGGTCCCGAAGTGTTTCTGAACAAGCGCAAGCGCTTCGGCTTCATTGAAGTTCCCAGCGAGCACGAGCGTCGCGTTGGCCGGCGCGTAGTAGCGCGCGAAGAACGCCCGCACGTCCGCCATACTTGCCCTCGACAGATCTTCCATCGAGCCTATCACCGCGCCTTGGTAGGGATGTCCAGGCGGGAACAATAAATCGTACAGCTTGAGACCGGAGGGCCCGTACGGACGGTTGTCGTAGCTCTGGCGTCGTTCATTCTTGACAACCTCGCGCTGCACATCCAGGCGCTCTTGCGTGAGGCTGTCGATCATGAAGCCCATGCGATCGGCCTCCAGCCACAGCGCCAACTCAAGATGTTCACTTGGCACGGTCTCGTAGTAATTGGTGCGGTCCCAGTTGGTGGTGCCGTTCATGTTCGTTCCGCCCACGGACTCGAGCAGGTAGTCGAACTGTCGCCCGGCATGTTTTGAGCCTTCGAACATCAAATGCTCGAACAAGTGGGCGAACCCGCTTCTGCCCGGGGGTTCATTGACTGGTCCGGTGTGGTACCAGAGGTTGACGGAGACCATCGGGATCCGATCGTCCCGGTGCAGCACAACCTCGAACCCATTGCCCAAGGCGTGCTTGGTCCACGCCAAAGCCGGCATTCCGAGGTCCGGGCTGACCTCAGAGGCGCGGAGCGTTGCGCTCTCGGGCACCTGAGGTTCGGCTCTGACCCAGCCCCCACTCAGCATGAACCCCCCCAAAGTGACCCCTGCAATTAGCCGTCTATGCATGGGCGGAGGCTACCAACGGAATTTGTAGCCCGCCCTGTTAAAAGCGGACCGGCGCTGCTACGGTCGACTCGCGGCCCGGGAGCCGCGTTGGAGCCGCACCGATGTCGATACTGCAAGCTTCCGTATTGTTGGCGGACGGGGACCTAGCGACCTCGCGCCACCTCGCCCACGAGTTAGCGCTCGCGGGCATCGAGATCCACTGTGTGACTGACGACAAGGGAGTGCTTCTGGCGATGCAGAAGCACGCGTTCGATGTGGTGTTCGTCGACAGCGGGCTGCAGGCGATGGGCGGTCTGCGACTGCTCGAAAAGCTGGTGGAGCGTTGGCCTGATGTGCCGGTGGTGCTCACCGCTGATGGCGGAAACGTCAGCGCGGCGGTGAATGCGGTCAAAGCAGGAGCCGCGGATTTTCTGTCCAAACCGCTTGAGCCCGACGAGGTGGTCTTCACTGTTCGAAAAGCGATGACCGCCGCTGCCAACAATGACGATGACCCCCCGGCTACCACCTATGCACCGAGCTTGGGGATCGTCGGTAGCTCAGTCGCGATGGCGGAGGTGTTGGAATTGGTGAAGCGGGCGGCCACGGGCACCGCCACAGTGTTGCTGCGCGGCGAAAGCGGGACGGGCAAGGAGCTATTGGCCAAGCGCGTGCACGAGCTCAGTCCGCGCCGCGGCGGGCCCTTCGTGAAAGTGCACTCAGCGGCCCTCCCGGACCAACTGCTGGAGAGCGAACTCTTCGGTTATGAGCGCGGCGCCTTCACCGGCGCGACCTCGCGCAAGCCGGGCCGAGTTGAGCTGGCGCAGGGCGGGACGCTGTTCCTAGACGAAATCGGCGATATCTCTGCCGCGACTCAGGTTAAGCTCTTGCGCGTATTGCAGGAGCGCGAGTACGAGCGACTGGGAGGAACAGAGACGCTTAAGGCCGACGTGCGTTTCGTCGCTGCCACTCACAAGAACCTGGAAGACATGGTCTCGCGTGGACAGTTTCGCGAGGACCTCTACTACCGACTCAACGTGATTCCCATCATCGCGCCCCCGCTGCGAGAACGCCCGGATGATATCGCCGCGCTAGTGAAACACTTCTGCGAATCCATCAGCCAGGCCAATGAACGACCGCTGCCGGAGATCGATGAAGCCGGGCTCTCGCTGATTGAAGGTTACGACTGGCCCGGGAACGTCCGACAGCTCCAGAACTTTATCGAGCGGTTGATCGTGCTCTCGGACAGCGCGCGGATCCCTACTGGTGTGGTTCGCAAAGAACTCGGCCGCTTGCGGATGATGGGAGCCAGTAGGCCCCCGCCCGCACCGGGATTACCTGTTGGGCGTCAGCTCGGCGAATTGAGCCTGGGTGTCACCGTGCTGGAGCTCGACGAAGCCGTTCGCCGGGCTGAAAAAAAGGCGTTAGAGCGCGCGCTGTCTAAGGCGAGCGGCAACCGCACCGTAGCGGCGCGAATTCTCGGCGTCAGTCGCCGCACCCTCTACAACAAGCTCGCTGAGCACGACATCGGTTGATACCCCGCGTGCAAGCCATCCCACCGGAAAGCGTTATGAACCTCGGCGACCCCTCCTCCTCACGCGCCCTCAGAGTCTCTTGGAGCTATGTAGTGACCGCTGCAAGCCTGGCGTTGGGCGCGTGCGCCCTGCCGCCGCCTGCACTTGCTCCAGAAGCGCCGAAAGTCGAGGCGAAGCCACGACCCGCAGCGGTTGAGCTGCCGCCACCCATCAAGAGCGCGCTGGCGGAGCTGCCCGCTGGAGTCCCAGGGGCTTCGGAAGTCTGTGTCTCCGGCGTTACGCGTTCATCCGAATCGGCTTCTGCGGCTAGCTGTGATGAGGTTGCTGCGCTCGATCAGCTCGAAGCCGCGCTCGCCGACGCCGACGCCGCGTCTCGCGACCTTCGCCTAGCGAGGCTAGAGGCGTGCACGAGCTTCACGCCCGGCTGGCTCAGGGCGTTGCGCGCTGAGCTGACAACGCCAGAGTGTGCGGACGCCTTGGTCGCTCCATTCCTGGAGCGGGCCGCGAATGTCCGGACCCAGAGGCAAATGGCGCTGGCGCTGGGCGTCGAAGCAGCTCTCCCTCGGCAGCTGGGCTCGGTGGCTTTGGAGCCACCCTTGGACGTTGAGCAGACCTTGGTCGGCTTGGCTCTCGGGGCCCGCCTTCGACGCTTGGTGGCCCCGCCCCCCGCGCCTCCGTCCGACGCCACCAAGGAGGCATTCCTCGAATACTTCAAGCTTCAGCTTGAGCCGTGGGTGAGAGAGCGAGCCTCTGCTATTCATTCGCTAGCGCTTCAGGCGAGTCGTCTCCAGGGTTATGGTCGCGCGGTCGCTGCGATTGAGTCCGCGGTCGCTGACCTGAACTTCGTGCAGGCCGCCCGGGACGTGCCGCTGCCTAAGGAGATGGCCGCCGACCCTCAGCTGCGTGAAGCCTACTACGCGGCGCTCGATGAAGCCTTGGAGCCGCGCAAGGCCCGGGGTCGAGACGCGGCGTTGGTGGGCCTTAGGGACTTCGCCAGTCTGGGAGTCATCAAGAGTGAGCGCATTGATCGCGGTCGGTCGGTCTTGGCTCGGTCCTATGCCGGGCATCGTATCGACGCTTTGGACGGCCTGCTTCTCCCGGCTTTGCCCGAGCTCAAGGCTGAGACTCGGGAGCAACGCCTCGCCATGCGCTTGCCGACGTTTTTCGCGCAGCATGTGCTCGGTGATCTAGATCCGACCGACGTAAAGAGTCTGCGAGCGCTGCTCGAACAAGGGCTGTACCCGAAAGCGCGGGCTCAGCTAGATTCTGGAGCGCTGAGCTACGGAGCCCAGCGTCTCTACGCCCGTGCGTTGGTTCACCTGGGACAACGGTACTGGCGCGCGAGCGATTTCGTACACGCGGCGCAGGTTGCGGCCGTTACACCAGCCCAGGGGCAGTCCGCGGAGCCCGAGAATCTGCTGCTTCAAGCCTTGGGGGAAGCCCTAGGCGCAGGGCCAGTCGACGCCGCACAGATGATGCTCGGCGGGCCACTGTTGCCCGAAGGGGTTGGCAATGTGACCGCGCTAGACAAGCTCGCGGAGCAACCCGGCGAGGTCGCCGGGATGGCTGCGTATGACGCAGCGTACATCTTGGCGTTCTTGCCTCCCCAGAAAGAGGTCGCCCAGTTTTGGCGGGGTATCGCCAAGCGTTATGAGTTGGCTGCAGCCCGACTGAAGCAGCCCAATGACGCGCGAGACAGGGCCAAGAACGCGCGCGAGACCGCTCGCGCGGTGCGTGAGTAACGAACTCGAATCGCTGAGCTTCCCTGTGGGCTTGAAGTATGAGTCGCGCGACAAATTGCTGTGGTTCTTCGTGGCATGGCGCGCTATCAACCGAGCGTGAACCTAGGTCAACGAGTGTGCCTGCTGGGCGTTCTGCTGTTTCCAATCGCCTGCGTGGGGCGTCCCGTCGCGCGGGCACCTGAGCCCACTCACTCAGGTTTGTGCCAGGACGTCGCCGATGCGCCGGACACGCTACCTCGGTATCTGACGTTGGAGCTGAGGGTGGCGGACCTCGAGCAAGAGGCGTTGACCGTTGACGGCGAGCGCGTTCCTTCGGCTGAGCTGGCCGCGCGGCTCCGGCGCGAACTGAAAGCCGGGACGTCGCGCGGCGTTGCGCTCGTCGCGTCTCCAGGCGTCAGCTCGGATCAGGTAGTGCGAGTCTTTCGTGAGATCAGCGCCGCCGGGTTCACGCACGTCGTCGTTTCTGGGCTGAGCTCGAACGAGGCGTCTGCTGCAACGGCGAAACCCCAAGAGTCCACCGCGCTAGGCCCGGTACCAACCGCGGCGATCGCACCGGAACCTGCGGATCAGGCCTCAGCCGCCGATTCCGTCTCTACGGAGTCTTCGGCGGCGGACTCCGCACCTGCCGATGAGGTTCCTAGCGACGTGCAGGTCAAGGCGATGGGACTGCACGTCGGTGGCGGTCCGAACACCGACCAAGGCCGCGAGCGCTACGCCGGGCCGATTGCGAAACGGTTCGATGACTTCCGTCGCTGTCACCTGCTGGCGGAGGGGCGAAAGACGAACGCGTCGTTCGGCGTAGATCTGTTGATTGGGGTGAAGGGCGGGCGCGCCAAGATCCAGGAC
>JBDKJZ010000337.1:0-6530 GCA_039796375.1 Pseudomonadota bacterium | reverse complement strand
TCTACACCGTCACCTGGGTCAAGACTATTCAGGCGGCCCTCGCTCATCTGGAGACCCACCCAGCGCAGGCGATCATCGTCTCGCTGTCCCTGCCGGACGGCGTCGGGGTTGAAGCGGTTCGCCGGATCCTTCATTCCGGGACTCGCGCTCCGGTCATCGCGCTCAGCGGCGATGAAGACGAGACGATCAGCTTGACCGCGGTCCAGGCCGGAGCCCAAGACTATCTCTTCAAAAACCAGCTCGACAAGGACACCCTGAATCGCGCGATTCAGCATGCGGTTGAGCGCAAACGCGCTGAAGACCGCCTGACCCATATCGCGCACCATGACCAGCTGACTGAGCTGGCGAATCGGAAGCTGCTGGCAGAGCGTCTGCAGCAAGCGGTCTCGCGAGGACGGAGGCAGTCGGCCTTGGTCGGTGTGTTCTTTCTGGACCTCGACCGTTTCAAGGCGGTCAATGACACCCTCGGGCACGATGCTGGCGACCAGCTCCTAAAACAGGTCGCGCTTCGACTCAAAGGCAGCGTGCGCGAGACGGACACCGTCGCGCGCCTCGGAGGCGATGAGTTCGCGATCGTGCTGGAAGACCTGGTCAGCTCGCGCGAAGCAACGCTTCTGGCGCAGCGTGTGCTGAACTCGTTTGCGACCCCCTTTCGACTCGACGCTGGGGAAGTCGCGACGACGACCAGCATTGGAATTGCGCTGTATCCCCACAACGGCTCCGGAGTCGAAGAACTTCTCAAATCCGCCGACTCGGCGATGTATCGAGCCAAAGAGACAGGCCGGGACAACTACCAGTTTTTCAGTGAGGAACTGCACGCCCGGGCGGTGCGCCAGATAGAACTCGAGAGCGCGCTTCGGGTGGCGACGGACACTGAGCGCTTCTTCGTTCACTATCAACCGCAGATTGACCTGAAGACTCGGCGCGTGGTCGCGATGGAGGCGCTGCTCAGGTGGCGTACTGGGGGCGAGCAGATAGCCCCGGCTGAGTTCATTCCGATCCTGGAAGAGTCCGGGTTGATTGTCCAGGTGGGGCAGTGGATCCTGCGAAAGACCTGCGCCCAACTTAAGGCTTGGAATTCGAGCAGCCCGCTGCAACTGCGTGCTGCGGTGAACATCTCGGCGCGGCAGTTTGAGGACGCGCACTTCGTCGAAAGCGTGAGAACAGCGCTGTCCGACTACAAGCTCAATCCCTCGGACCTAGAGCTTGAGATCACCGAGCGCGTGATGATGCGAGACACTGAGCGGACCCGTCAGACCTTCCTAGAGCTTCGCGAGCTAGGAGTGACCTTGGCTATCGACGACTTTGGGACCGGTTATTCGTCCCTGGCTTACCTCAAGCGTTTGCCCATCGACGCCCTCAAGATTGACCGTTCGTTCATCGACGATGTCTCTAACAACCCCGACGGGGCGGCGCTGGCCTCTGCGATTATTGCCCTCGGCCGCACCCTCGAGCTGACGGTCGTGGCTGAAGGGGTTGAGGCGCCGGCCCAGCTGGCGTTCCTGGAGGCGCAGCAGTGCGACAGGGCGCAGGGGTACCTAGTGGCCCAACCGATGGACGCCGCCGGCGCGACCCTATGGCTCAAGGGCGCCGTGGAACGGGACTGCACTTGGGCGCCCCGGGAGCCACGGGTCTAGGCGTCTCCGACAGAATCCTCTTTCACTGAAACTTGGCAGTGACAGCGGCCTCGTGATTGTCAGGTGCGAGGTGTCAGCTCACTCCGGCCCATCGGACTCAGCGTCTGGATGCTGTCGCACAGCGCACATCCATCCAGGAATCTGAGGAATTTCAGCCGTGTTGGACGGGGATGGCTGGAATCTTGCGGGCTCCCTCGCCCGCTGTATGGCGCATCGCCCCCAGACTCATTTGTTATGAGCCGCAGAACGTGCGCCGCGCACACTGGGATTGGCGGCGAGAGTGTCCGCAACGGCGACACAATCGTTGCTATATTGCGTCCTTCCCTTTTGCCTTGGAAACCTGAACGTGAAACTTCGAAACATCCTGCCTCGAACGACTCGGGTCGCAGCTTGGTCAGCCTCCGCCCTCCTGCTCTCCGCGGTCGCGGCGTACGCCTGTGGCTCTGAAAAACAGTCCACTAGCCCGGGTCCAGGTGCTGGCGGAAACGACGCTGGCGCTGGCGGTGAGGCGAACAACCCCGCGGGCAACGGAACCGGAGGAGCCCGACCGAACGGAACAGCGGGCGGCAGTGGCGGCGGCGGCGATATCGGCGGAGCGAATGCCGGCGGAGCGAATGCTGGCGGAGCGAATGCCGGCGGAGCGAATGCCGGCGGAGCGAATGCCAGTGGCGGTGTCGGCGGCGCAGCTGGTGGCGGTACTAGCGCGGGCGGCGCGAACGCGGGTGGCAGCGGCGGCGAGCCTCCGGTGGTCCCCAAGCGTGCAGAATGCAACGGCAAGCCAATCCCGCCGATCAAGGTCACCCTCGTCAAGGACGGTTTCGTCAAACCTGTGTTCGTCACCTCGGCGCCAAACGCAGCGTCACCCCTGTACGTGCTCGAGAAGGATGGCGCACTCAAGCGCTTAGATCCAGCGACCGGCACCACCACGACCTTGGCGACCATCCCGGTGTCCAACGCGAGTGAGTCCGGCCTGCTGGGGATGGCCTTCCACCCCAAATTCGGCGAGGGAGCCAACAAGCGGGTGTTCTTGTTTTACGTCTCAGCGAACACCAATGCCGTGGTGGAAGAGTACACGCTAGATGGCGATACACTGACCGTAGTGCCCAATACGCGGATGGTCGACGACGCCCATGCCCGGGGCAACCATCGGGGGGGGATGATCGCATTCGGGCCTGATGGTTACCTGTACATCGCCATCGGAGACGGCGGAAACCAGAACGACGGCGACGGCAACGCCCAGAACAAGACCAAACCCCAAGGCAAGATTCTCCGCATCGATGTGGACAACATCAAGACTCCACCGCCCGGAAACCTCAGCGGCGCGGGCGAAGACACTCGCATCTTCCACTGGGGCTTCCGCAACCCCTGGCGCTTCAGCTTCGACAGCGCGACTCAGGATTTGTACATCGCTGATGTTGGCCAGGGTAAGTTGGAAGAAGTGACGGTCACGAAGCCCGGACAGAAAGGTTCGGACTATGGTTGGCCGGCGCTAGAGGGCACGCAGCCGTGCGGCGGTTGCAGCACGAACAAGCCCGCAATTTCCGATGCGATGCTTCGGCCGCAGGTCGAGTATGAGCACACCCCGATGGTGCCGAGCTCCATCGTTGGCGGCTACGTCTACCGGGGCACCAAGATCCCGGACCTAGTCGGGAACTACTTCTACGCGGACTACGACATGAAGCGACTATGGACCGTCAAGTTCGATGGTGAGAAATCCTGCGAAAACTTGGAGATCACCGACGCCATCGATCCAGATGGCGAATTCGTTGCCGCTGGCGTAGGCAGTTTCGGGCAAGATGCCAACGGTGAGATCTACCTCGCAAGGGTGAACAATGGCGCGATCTTCAGGATCGATCCCAAGTAAGCAGGCCTGAAGGCACCCACCCAAAGTGAACTCAACCACGAATGTCTCGCCCTCACTTACGCTTAGCCCCCTCGGTCATCGCTGCCCTCGCACTCATGGGGGCGTGCTCTAGCCCCGCCGAGACCCCACCGGACCCCCAGGGGGCCAGCGGGGGCACGGTCTCCGTCGGAGGCCAGGGCGGCAACGGAGGAGAGGCGACCAGCGTTGAGCCCCCACCAGACAACCTAGCAGGCGGCGGCGGCGCAGGTGGCGCAGGTGGCGGCCCGGACGTTGGCGGGGGAACATCCAGCGGAGGAACCGGCGGAGCCCCGGATCCGAGCGCCCAGTTCCCCGACGATGGGCTCCCCAGGGACAAGACCTACTCAGCAGGTCAAGTCCCGCTGCCCCCGTCGACGATGATGGTCCCTGAGCTGTTGTCTCAGACGGGCTTGTACGCCAACACGGCTACCGGCGTGTTCGCCTACGATGTGCGCTTGTTCAAGCCCCAGTTCGAGCTGTGGTCGGATAGCGCCGCCAAGCGGCGCTGGATCTACATCCCGGCTGGAGAGAAGATCAACACCAGCGACATGGACAACTGGACCTTCCCCGTGGGCACCAAGCTGTGGAAAGAGTTTGTCCGCGACGGCGTCCGAGTTGAGACGCGAATCATCTGGCGAATCCTCGACAGTAAACGCGGCTGGATTTCGATGGCGTACATCTGGAACGACGCACAAACCGACGCGGTTGCGGCGCCCATGGGGCTTGTGAACGCTAGCGGAACGGCGCATGACGTCCCAGGTGTGCAAGCGTGCAACGCTTGCCACAATGAGCGCCCCGATCGGCCTCTAGGTTTCAGCGCGGTTCAGCTCTCTCACGACGGCCCGGGGCTTTCGCTCAGCGAACTGATCGCGAGTGGGACATTGACGGATCCGCCCGCCGGTAACTTCACGCTTCCGGGGACTCCGGTTGAACAGAAGATGCTCGGCTACCTGCATGGGAACTGTGGACACTGCCACCGCGCCGAAAGCAGCGCGGCAATTCGCGGGGACCTGCGCACCTGGCTGCTGGTCGCTCAGCTCGGCAATGTGAACACCACCGACACGTTTACGTATTTGGTGAACAAGGCGGTGTTTGCGGGGACCTCAGTGAATCCCATTCGCATTGTGGGCGGCGCGCCTGAGAAGAGCGAAGTGCTCCGCCGTATGCAGCTTGTCATGTCCATGGGGGGCTTGCCGCCCATGGGGCGCATGCCGCCTGTGGGCACTGAAGACGTAGACGTTGCCGGCGTGAATGCGGTGACCGAGTGGGTTCAGTCGCTGCCCGCGCCGCTGCTGCAGTAGTAGTTAGGGGCGCCGCAGTAGTAGTCGTGGGTGTCGCGCTCGCGGCGATATCGCGCTGGCGCGGACCAAGGTCGCAGCGGCGGGGTGCCACCATCGCTCGCCCAACTATGTGGGTCTGCGAGGCCGCGAGCACAACACCGCGGCTGACCGGGTGCGCCGGCGCCGTTAAGCAGTACTTGCTGGACGCAGGATCCGGTCAACCTAGCGTGCTGCTCCAAAAACCAGTGAAGTATGGGGCGGCGCCCAGGACCGAACACGAGACGACCATTCGCCGGCGTGTGCCAGTAGCGGTTTCCCTGAGTTCAGGACGGCGCGCATGCGGGCTGACCCGCTTCTGCGCCCCGTTATCCCCTACGCCTCCGTCGCGGCGTGTTCACTTCAGCCTCAACCTCGATGATCTCGCCAGTATCCGGGCTGCGCAATCGTGCTTGCTTTAGAAAGTGCTCCCGCCCGAAGAGCCCCTGCGCGGGCACAAGCAGTGTGCGCACTTCACGCCGGAGCCCCCGCTCCTGCGCCGCACGTCCATGGACTGAGGTCTCGTCGCTTAGCCAACGGTCGAGGTCCTCCGGCAGTGGCTCGATGCTCCCGAGACGTTCATCTACTGCGCCCGGTATCGAGCTGTACATGAGCAGCAAATACAGTGCGGTTCCCAGGGATGCAGCACTCAGCACAAATACGTAGATCAAGTTTGCGCCTCGCTCGGAAGTTGAGGTTCGAAATCCACGGGCCGATTGAGGGCGTCTGAGATGACCGTGCTCAGTCGATCGGTGCTCACGCCTCGCCAGAAGATCTGCCACTCGGCGCCCTGAGGTCCGACCTCGCGCTGCATGCCTTCGCACTGAGCCTGGTACCAAGGGAGGACCGGGTTATCGACCCGTGAGCGCCAGTACATGCTCGGGTAATCTCGCGTCACGGCCTCCCAAAGATCCCGCCCCATGCCCTCCCCCTGGGCGGCCCGTTCGACCGCGAACTTCGTTAGGAATGCGATGTCAGGGTAGGCGCTCGGCCCGGGCTGCACGACGGCCGCACCTCGGTAGTCTCGCTCGATATACACGTGGAGCAGTGGCCTGTGCCAAAAGTCTGAACGCAGCTTTCGGCTGAAGGTGCGCTCCAGCAATTGCTCAACTCGCGGCAAGTCGAACTCAGCGCAGCTCTCCAGGCGGGCAATGGTACTGCCAGTCTTCACGAGCGTGCCTGCGCCCTTCACGCTGAAGAGCTCGCTCAGCAGATTGAGCGGGGAGGTGATGCTCGTTGACAAGCTAGGGCAGGCGTCCTGCAAGCGCTTCACGAGGCGCAGCAGGTCGCGCTCATCGTCGTCAAGCACGGCGCCTTGCTCAAGCAGTTGGTAGTCAGAGCGAAGGTTGATCACGCTGATCCCGCGGTCGCTCAACACTAGCTGGTGCGAATCGGTCAGCTTGAGAAGGCCCCGCTCTTTTGGGCCGACGCCGCCGGCTGCGCGTAGGAGCGCCATCTTCCGTGTCTGAAGGTGGCCGAGGAGCTGCTCCAGACGGGTGACCCGATCGGCACTTCGACTGAAGTCGACGACCGGGACGGCTCCCTGATCTAGAGCGAGGCCCACCTGGTCAGCGAGGTAGGCGGATTCGCCGTTCAAGCTGCGGGCCGCTACACCGGCTTGCTCGAGTTGCTTCACGAGCGGAGGCGGCGAGGCTGGCTCGCTGCCAGCGCTGGCGTCCAGGGGAAACAGGCCGG
>JBDKJZ010000336.1:0-6531 GCA_039796375.1 Pseudomonadota bacterium | reverse complement strand
ACCCCCAGTTCTTGACGCTCACTATCGATCGCGTCGCCCAGCAGTACTTCGTTCTGTACGAGGGCTCTCCTGGTGGGCTACTGGACTCTAAAGATTATTGGGTCACGTCCGATGGTGTTCCCCAGTCAATTGAAGGCAATTGGGCGGGTGACTTGCCCGATCCGGAGTGGGTCTACTTCGCTGACGGCGCGGCCGACCGGTCGCTGTTCATGGCGCACCACGGCCCTGACACCACCAAGGACGTGTACTGGAACGGTGAAGGCCAGATGACCGTGTTCGGTTTCGGACGCACCACAAACCTCGGTGATCCCGGGTTTATCGACGTGCCCAGGCGGATCAGCGTTGGCCTGGTCGAATCGAGAAAGTTCGAGACCGTGGAAGCGACGATCAACGCGGCTTACGAGCTTAACCCTTAGTTCCGTCAGTGTGCTTAGCCGTTCTGCGGGTGTCCTCAGGGTTGCGCCTGGGCGGCTAGGCCGCTACGTTCCGCGCCCAAATGATCGCGCCCGAATCCGCTGTGAGCTCATCGGCGTGGGTGTCGACAGCGCTGGTCCGGCTGGGCGCGGCAGCGCTGCCTACGGCAAGATCCCCCGAGGTTGAGAAGCTGCAAGCTCAGCATGAAAAGTTGCTGGGTCAGGTGGAAAAGAAGCGTCAGGTGGTGGAAGCCGCCGCGAATGAAGCACGTTCGGAAGAGCAGCGGCTGGCCAGTGAGGTGGGCCGCCTCCAAGAGCAGATTCGGTCCGCTCGTGATGAGCTACGGAGTGTGTTTGAGTTCCTGGTCGGGGCGCAGAGCCATCTGCCCAAGAAGGAGCGCAACAAGGTTCGCCGCCTAATGCGGGAGTTGTTTGATGACGACCCTGAGCCTGAGGATGCCGAGCACGAGGGAGACGCCATAGACAGCGACTGGGGAGGCCATCGAGGCACCGATGCGCAGCCAGAACCACGGACCGGTCAAGAGGCGCCCCGTCAGCGGGGACCTAGGCCGGCTCCGCAGGTGGGTTCGGCGCACAGACTCGCCGAGCCACCGCAGCTGTTGCGTTCGCTATTCAAGCGACTTGCGCTTGCTCTGCACCCCGATCGCGTCCAAAGCGAACCTGAACGCCAAGCGCGTACTCGCTTGATGCAAGAGGTCACGGCGGCCTATGGGTGCGGCGACCTTGCCGCGCTCTTGGCTATCGAGAAACGCTGGATGCCAGCATCGCAGCCGGCTGCTTCAGGCGATCCGCGCGAATGGGTTCGCAGGCTCCGCCAAGCGAACGCCGAGCTGCGATCGCAGCTGAAGTCTCTAGCAGACCAGCTCAAGGAGCTTGTCCAAGATCCTCGACCGAAGACTGGCGCTAAGCGTAGCCAAGGCACGAGCGTCGATCCCGTGGTTCAGCATCTGAACGAGATACGCTTCGAGGCGGAGCGTTTACTGGAGATCGCTCGCGCCTTCCGCGCGCGAGAGATCTCCGTCACTCAGTTCATCTCAGCGCACTACCGGCGCAGCCCGCGCTGAGCGCGCTCAGAGATGCGGGGAGACTCAGCTGCGCGCACCGACATCATCGCGAATGCGCGCACCGACATCATCGCGAATGCGCGCACCGACATCATCGCGAAGTCCGCACGCTGAGCGCCCTAAGCAAGCGCGTTCAGCGCATCGATGCGCCGATTTTGCTGCGCTAACCAAAGACGAGCCCGCTGCCGCTGTAACGGCGCTAGGGCGTGGGGCCCGTCGGCGTTGTTTGCCGCCGCCCAGAAGCTGGAGCCACAGCGATCGATGGCGTACATCGTTGAGGGTTCTAGCTCTGCAAGCTCTAGCACTTTGCCACCGAGTGCGGTCAAGCGCCGCATGCCGTCCGCCATATCAAACTGACTGAAATCGCGGCCGCGGCCGTGATTCTTGACAGCGACGTAGTTCATCTGGTCGCCGAAGGTTGCCAGCAGCGTCTCAAACTGGCGAGCGGAGTCGAAGCCGCCGTCAGTAACGAACCAGAAGGTGACACCCACCTGTAGTTGTCTTGCGAAGCTCAATACGTCCGCGCCCTCCAACCAGCGAAGCAATAACCGAACACTTTGAGCGGGTAAATCGACCAACACGCTGCGATCGGCCCCGAGTGCACGATCCATGATGCTGTCAGCGCTCGCTTGCTGTTCGAGATCGACCGCCTGCGTGTACTCGCCATAGTACCGTAGTAGCGCTCCGTGGGAGACGTCTGCGTCGATCGCCGCAAAGGGGAGGTCCGCATCAATGAAACGTTGTGCCAGAAGGCGCGCGACTACGCTCTTTCCAACGCCGCCTTTTTCTCCACCGACTAAGTGTATGTGACTCACACCCGCGTTGTCGACCGAAGCGCGTGGGGCGTCAAGCGCCGTTCAAACTTTGCTTGTGACGAGTTCGTGACTCGCCGACCGCGATAGCTGACTGAGGGCCCGGGCCACTGCTTGCGTGTCGCCGACGTCCGCGCGTAGGTAGCGATCGCTGGCCCGCGTGCTGCACACCAGGTGGACGTCGCTGTCTGCGCTCCCAACGAACATCACGGGTTTCCCGGACGCTACGCAGGAGTACACCTTGGAAGGGACACAGAGGCCGACGAACTCGTTTCGCAGGGTGATCAGGTGGGCATCGACTGAGCTGAGCAGGGCAGCTAGGCGTTCGAGCGGGACCCCCATCGTGCGATACACGGGCAGACCCCGCTTTCTAAGCTCCTGCTCGAAGTTATCGGCCTGCACGCCTGTTGCGTTCAACCACAGCACTACGTCGCCCGGACCGCGCTGGTGGTAAATCTCGTAGCCGTCAACGAACGTGGTCAGTTCGTGCGCGTGAGCGACCGTCCCCGAGTACAGCAGCGCCCGCTTGTTTGCGAGCTCTTCCGGGCGCTCGAAGGGTGCGTAGCCGCCTTCGAAAGTCACCGGTGACTCGCTGCGCACCACGCGGATCTTTGAAGCGGGAATGCCTTGCTCAATCAACAATCGCTTGGCGTCTTCCCCGAGCACTTCAAACTGCGGGACCCAGCGTCGGAGCTGAATGCTCAGCTGGTGGAAAGCCGTGAGCCAAGAGGGAACGTCGTCTCCGAGCTCCGCGATCAGGCACTCCGGGTGAAAGTCGGCGATGCGGAACACCAGGCGCGCGCGTAGCCAAGGCTGTAGCGGGACCAGCGCATACTCTAGAAAAGGTGGGCTCCCCGTAAACAGTATGCGCTCGGCGCCGGGCGCGTAGCTCAGCGCGGCGCGTACGAGCTTGAAGTTTGCAGTCAAAGTCCAGAGCGCCCGCGCCTTCAGGTTGGACTTCGGCACGTTGGCGCTGTGCAGCCGCACCGTGGTCAGGTGGCCGTCACCGAAGGCCTCGGTCTGCGTGGTGCTCTGCCCGCGAGTCAGCCCAACCAGGGTGACCTCATGGCCTTCGGCGGCGAGGCGTTGTGACTCTAAGAGCGCGTACTGGCCGATAGCGCCGAAGTCCGGTGGCAACCAATCGACGATGTTGAGCAAGCGCATTAGCGCGGACTCTAGTGAGGCGGGATCTGCGTGTCAAAATAGCGCAGCCCCCGCGGGCGTTACAGAAAACGCACCGGCTTCTCCCAGATAGCCAAGACGATGCAGCCGCGGACACTGGTGACAGAGTGATGCGTGCCAGGGCCGTGAATCAGGCAGCTGCCCGCAGGGACCGGGCCTGTGTCATCCGCTTGTTCTCCATGCAAGACGACGATGTGTTCAAACCCCTCGTGAGCGTGCTCGGGCACGTGGGCACCTGGCGCGTAGCGCAAGAGCGCGGCGCTGGGTCCCCCGTCAACCCGGTACAGCCAACACACATCGAGCCCCTCGCGAAACGGCTCCCAGCTCCGCTGCGCCAGGGCGGTCTCATCAAGCAGATCCGCGATTACCAGGCGGAGCCCTTGAGTGCTCACGCCCGAACCTCCAGCGCTTGAAATAGCGCCGCCGAAGTAGCGCTCCAACCGACGATTGCCCCCTGGGCGGTCATCATCCGAATCGCTTGTTCTTTGAATTCTGGAAAGTAGCTCGCCGTGGCGTCGGTGATCAGCAAACACTCGTAGCCGCGGTCGTTGGCTTCTCGCATGGTCGTCTGGACACAGACCTCCGTGGTGACTCCCGTGACTACAAGCTGCTGGATCCCCCGCGCGGCTAGCTCGACCCCGAGTGGGGTATTGTAGAATGCACCCTTGCCAGGTTTGTCGATCACCAGTTCGCCGGGGACCGGCGCGAGCTCATCAATGATGCCGTGCCCGCGTTCACCGCGGATCAACACGCGGCCCATCGGGCCCGGATCTCCGATGCGGAGACTGGGCTGACCCCGAGTCAGCTTCGCGCGGGGACAATCGCTCAAATCAGGCTCGTGCCCCTCGCGCGTGTGGACCACACACAGCCCCGCCTGCCTAAATCGGCGGAGCAGTTCGACCACGACGGGGATGCTCTCACGCAGCAGGCTGACGTCGTTGCCCAGACTCTCTCCGAATCCGCTCGGTTCCAAGAAATCACGCTGCATATCAATGATAACTAGGGCAGTCTGCTCTGGCTTGAGCACAAAGGGAAAAGGCTCAGCTTGGACTTGCATGCGTCGCTCCATGACCGGCCATGTATCGGCCTACCTCTAGTCTGTCGGTGCTCACCGTTGGAGCCTCAAACACGACTCGACCTTCAAACATCACCGCCATGCGGTCTGATAGTTCCAATAACTCATCTAAGTCTTCGCAGATCAGGAGCACCGCGGCGCCCGCGTTACGTGCCTGCACGAGCTGAGAGCGGATGTCGGCCGATGCCGCGAAGTCGAGACCGAAACACGGGTTAGCGGCGATCGCGACGTCTATCGGTCGTGAGAGTTCACGCGCGAGCACCGCGCGTTGAACGTTGCCGCCAGACAAGAAACGAATCGGGGTCTCAGGAGTGGGGGTGCTGATTCGAAACTTCGTGATGAGCAAAGTAGCCTTTTGCTTGAGCGCTTTGCCTGAGACGAACCACCTTCCGCGCAGAATGGGCGCCCGGTCGAAGTCACGCAGCGCTAGGTTTTCGCTCACGCTCATGTCGCCAACGCAGGCATTGTCGAGCGGGACCTCAGGTAGCAACGTGAGGTTCTGTTCAAAGATTTCTTTGCGGGTGGCGGTGAACACGACGTCCTTAACCCGAATTTCGCCAGAGACCGCCTTGCGCTGCCCCGCCAGTACCTCGACCAGCTGCGTCTGCCCGTTGCCCGAGACGCCGGCAATTCCGAGGATTTCTCCCCGAGAAACCTTGAGGCTGAGTCCCTTCAACGCGGGCAGGCCCGTGTCGTCGTTCGCGTAGAGATCTTGAACAGACAACCCCACGTCGCCCTTGGGAAGCTGTTTCCGCACAGCTGGAGTACCGAGGCTGTCTTGACCCACCATCAACTGGGCCATGTCATTGGTGCTGAGCTCTTGGGTACTTCCCCCGCCAACCAGCCTGCCTTTTCGCAAGACGCTCACCGTGTCAGCGAACTGGGTGACCTCACGGAACTTGTGCGTGATGATCAGCACTGTTAGCTGCTTCTCGCGCGTCATTTGGTGCAGTAGCCCGAGGACTTCATCGGCCTCACTAGGCGTGAGCACGCTGGTGGGTTCGTCCAGGAACAAGAGCGTGCGCTTCAGGTATAGCTGCTTCAGGATTTCTAGCTTCTGCTTGTCGCCAGCCGCTAGGGCGCTCACGCGGGTGTCTAGCGGTACGCGAAACGGCATCTGATCCATGAACGCGTTGAGCGCCGTACGCTCTTGTGACCAATTGATGAACGCCGGTACCTGGGGTCTGACGAGTACCAGGTTCTCGGCGACGGTCATGTTGGGGACGAGCGTGAACTGCTGGTAGACCATACCTATCCCGGCGCGGTGAGCCTTCTGGGTGTTATCGAACTCAACCACATGGGAGTTGATCAGTACATCACCGCTGGTGGCCTGCTGGTAGCCGATCACGCACTTGACCAGGGTGCTCTTGCCCGCGCCGTTTTCGCCGAGCAGCGCGTGGAACTCACCGCGCTTCACCTTCAGGGACACGTCCTCAAGCGCGACGAAGCTCCCGAACTTCTTAGTGAGCGAGACGACTTCGAGGCTATGTGCGCTGACGTTCATCGGTAAGACCCACGCTCAAAGGACGGCTAGCACATCTTTGGAGTTGGAAACGGCTCCGAAGACGCCGTTCTGCATCACGACCATCTTCAGCGCGGCTTCATGGTTGCCGCGGTCGGTCGCCGCGCAACAGTCCGCTAGGATGAGACATTCGTAGCCGCGGTCGTTCGCCTCGCGCATGGTCGTGTGCACACAGACGTCCGTGGTGATCCCAGTCAACACGATGTTCTGAATACCGCGCCGTCGGAGCAGCATGTCCAGATCAGTGGCGTAGAAGGAACCCTTGCCCGGTTTGTCGATGATCGGCTCGCCCTCTTTTGGGGTCAGTTCATCAATAATCTGCCAGCCCGGTTCACCCCGTACCAAGACCCGCCCACAGGGCCCGGGGTCGCCAATCCCGGCGCCGATTTGACGCGAGCGGAAACGCTTGTTCTCCGGCAGGTCACTCAGATCGGGGCGGTGG
>JBDKJZ010000335.1:0-6537 GCA_039796375.1 Pseudomonadota bacterium | reverse complement strand
TTGGCTCCGTCACCAGCGAACGCACGAGCGGGGCGCGCCTCTGGCTCGACGGACGTGACTTCGAAGCGAAGTGCGCCTATCTGTACACACGCGTGCATCCCAATCATCAGGCTCAAGCGTGTTCCCCCGGGGAAATCCGGTGAGCTAGGCAAACTCGCACTCAGCGCCTCGAGGTCGCGTATTTCGTTCTTTGAGAAGCGCACAGTGCCCTTCGCGTTCGGTAGCAGGTTCAAGTGGCACCCGGTTGCATCCGACGTTATGAGCGGCAGCAGCAAGGCACCCAGCTGTTCCCCTGAGACAACGAAGTCTGGTTCACGCTGCGGCGTCGACTCCCCGACCCAGAACTCGCCCGCTCCGTCGACTTGGGAAACGCACAAGGTGTTCTCTCCCCAAGCGACGCGTACTTGCACGACGCCACCTTCCACAACCGAGACACCGTGACGACCGGCTTCACCCTGAACAAACTGATCCGCTTGCGCTGAACGCGCATCCACAAGCTCCTGCATGTTATCTCCTGTTCACTTTGTTCGTCGCGTAGCAAGACAACGACGAACGGCCGAGTTACTGGTCATGCACGTGCGGTCTCCCGCCCAGCAAGCCAACGCAGGAACGAGACACAGCTGTCCTCTAAGGGTTCCAAAAAACTTCGGACCCAATCGAATGGGTGCGCGGATGTCAGATGCCGCTTGAGCACCCGCGCTAGACTAAGGCTCCGGCGGGCTCGGAACCTCGGCGTCGGTCAAGCTGGTCAAAACCGCCAGAGAATCGGGGACGCTGACGCGCAGGCTGTGCCCTGACTCGACCAGCTTGCTCTCCCCAAGCACCGGGCCCTCCACGGAGACGGTGCCCTCACTCAGCGCGATTTCAAACAGCTGGAACTGCGGATCCCAGGACACCCAGAAGTGCGCTTGACCGGATAGAACGATGAAAGGCCCGGCATCCAGTCGCCAGTGCCCCGCTTCAGCTTCCCCCGCCACTGAAGCGCTTAGCAGGCCAGTTTCCAAGGTCAGCGCCGCGGCGCTAGGGGAAAGGTCTACGATCCTGAGGCGCGCGTCGGCGCCCAGTTCGAGGCTCGATCCGTCGGGGAGCGTCACTGGCAAGGGACGAGACACCGCTGCTATCCAGGCGCCGGGGCCATGGGCGACCTTCGCGGGGCCCACAAGGGCGACCGACGGTAGCGGCGCTCCGCGGTACCTGACCCCAACGATGATCACGCAGGTCACAAGCAATGATGACGCCAGCCCCCATAACCACCACCCTCTGCGCCCGTTCTCCTTCCGACTCGCGGCGTCAAGAAAAGCTTCGCACTCTGCGGGCCCGGGGCCCTCGCCACGATACAAGTCCTGAGCGCGGGCAACCCGCGCCGTCAGCTCACCAAGAGGTGTGTCAATGCGAAACTCGGACATTGAAGAAACCGACTCCGCGACAAGCGGAGCCTCGCGTCTGGCTCACGGCAACCAGGGCGCCAGCTCGGCGTGGGCATCGGCGCCCGCTAGAAAAAGAGCCTTGCCGCTCAGCACTGCCCGGCGCGCAGCCGCGCGCGAGATGTCGCACAACTCAGCCACTTCCGCGATGTCCAGCTGGGCCAGGTAATGAAGACAGAAGGCCACGCGAACTCGGACGGGCAGCTGCTCGATGACGGCATAGGTCGCGTCTTGCGGCACGACGCGTTTGACGTGACTCTCAGGCACATGATTCCCCGGTGCACCACAACTGGTGCCCGCCCCGTCGGGAGTCGCGACAACACGGGGACTCCCAACGCCGCCGGTGCCTAAAGCCGCCAGGATAAGCGGCTTCGGAGCAGCACCCGCAGTCCGAGCCGACGCGCGATGAACCCGCCGAAGCCCGAACACCACGCCGTCAAGCGCACTCCGTACCGCGCCGCCAAGCGTACTCCGTACCGCGCCGCCAAGCGTACTCCGTACCGCGCCGCCAAGCGTACTCCGTACCGCGCCGCCAAGCGTACTCCGTACCACGCTGTCAAGCGTACTCCGTACCACGCTGTCAAGCGTACTCCGTACCACGCTGTCAAGCGTACTCCGTACCACGCTGTCAAGCGTACTCCGTACTGTGCCACGAATCACGCTGCGGTAGAATTTACCAGGCAGGCGGCGAACCAGCCCAACAATACCGCCTCCCTCGCCTCGAACCTCGACCAGGCTCGCTATGCGCTGCAAGCGCCTCCCAATCCTTTGCCATCGAAGAGCCCCCGCTGCCTCATGGACGGCGAGGCGCAACAACCAAACCCTCAAAGACTCGGGCCCACCCCGAAAACGCGGCAACCGCTGCAGCGCTGTCAGCAGCACACGTTGCAAGAGAATACCGCGCCGTTCATCATCTACAGCATCGTCGTGGGTCCCGAGCAGCCTAAGCAGCACCTGCTCAACCTCTCCCGCGTAACGCTGATAGAAGACCGCGCGGGCTCCGCGATGCCCCTGACGAAGCGCAACCAGAAGCGCTTCGTCAGTCCTGAAGAAGGACGGCGCATACACGACCCCACCGCGCTGCGCGGCTGATCGGGTCTGAGCTGAGGAGATCATCACAGAGACTGCTTTCTAAGATTGGGCGCAATGCCCTTCAGCTCTAAGTGCCACGGGCGACGACTTTGGGCTCACATACGTTCGCCAAACCGCATGACTGTAAGAGACGCCGCAGCACTCTTCGAACTGCCAAAAAACGTAGCGACTAGGCTTGTTGCGGAAAACTCCGCCATCTTAGCCACTGTCCGGGTGCCGTGTAAGACAGCCCGGCGCCTGGCAAAGCCCCAACCGCTTGTCCGCAGCTAGTCTGTCAGCCGCTACCCTGCAGAGCCCTGAGGGGCGCGCTGGAACCGGTCACTGCTAGAGCCACTAAACCTTTGAAACCAGCAAGTTTTTCCGCGACGCCGGGCCCGATAGAGACGCAGTATCGGAACGCTGCGCAAGAGCGTCTACGCGCGCTCCATTCGCCACGGCTGCCGCCCTCATTCAGCACCAACGTGCTCGATCGAGAATCGGGTCAAAGTTTTATGCAGCGCTGTGCCGGTGGAATGTTTCGTAAGTGAATCCGGCGGTTCAACCGATAGGTGCTCACTAGTACTGCCATGGGAATCGGGTGAAATCGCGGGTGCGCTTCTCAAGGAACGCATCCCTACCTTCCTCCGCCTCAGCGGTTCCATAGGCCAGTCGCGTAGCTTCGCCCGCGAACAGCTGCTGCCCGACGAGTCCTTCGTCGGGTAGGTTGAAGCCGTACTTGAGCATGCGGATGGCGGTGGGGCTCTTAGTATTGATTTCGCGGGCCCACGCTAGCGCCTCCTGCTCCAGCTGGGCGTGGGGAACCACCGCGTTTACCATGCCCATCTCGAAGGCCTCTTGCGCGGAGTAGTTGCGACCGATGAAGAAGATCTCCCGAGCGCGCTTCTGACCGACTTGGCGAGCCAGGAGTGCCGACCCGTACCCGCTGTCGAAGCTCGCCACATCGGCGTCGGTCTGCTTAAACACCGCGTGCTCAGCGCTGGCCATCGTGAGATCACAGACGACGTGGAGACTGTGCCCTCCACCAACCGCCCAACCCGGAACCACGGCGATGACAACTTTTGGCATGAAGCGGATCACTCGCTGAACCTCCAATATATGGAGTCTTCCAAGGCTCGCAGGGTTGGCGCTTTGTCCGGCCTCGTATTTGTATCCATCCTTGCCTCGTATCCGCTGATCACCACCGGAACAAAACGCCCAACCGCCGTCTTTCTTCGACGGCCCATTGCCGGTGAGTAACACGCATCCCACGTCGCTGCTGCAACGCGCGTGCTCGAGCGCGGTGAAGAGCTCATCGACGGTCCGTGGACGAAACGCATTCCGCACTTCCGGGCGGTTAAACGCCACGCGAACTGCCCCCCGCTCGACAGATCGGTGGTAGGTGATGTCCTGGAATTGGAATCCAGGGACTCGTCGCCAAACGCTAGGGTCGAAGAGCGGCGACAGGAGTGTATCGGCTCGGCTGCCGCGAGGAGTCGCAGCGCGCTCGGAGGGCTTGCGGCCCGGCTTCTTGTCACCGGATGCAGCCTTCAATCCCCTACCCTTGGGCTCCTTTTTCACCATGCGCCGGGTCTTAGCTCAGCTTCAGTCGCCGACTCAAGGGCGTTTGCCCCGTGAGTCGGCGACTGCGTCAGTGCGCTGCTTCGCCTCCAGTCGGAGCAGCCACGAAACTAGCGACGCGTTCTGATAGGCTATGCCCCCGAGGCGGCGCACCGAAATCCGCGCCAGCTCGACGGCTCGTGGACTCGCGAAACGCACGTGGAGGTGATTTCGATGTCCCCGTGCGTGACGAACAATCGGTTCGCGCTGAGCATCGATGCCATCGAAAACCTGCTCGATCCAATCGTTGGGCTCCTTGAGCTCGATGGCTCTGCTGCGCAGTAGGTCTTTGAGCGAGCGGTCGATGAAGATGTACTCAACCTCCGCGGTCTTGAGCAAAGAAGCGACGAGCGCATAACTGCGTTGAACATCGAAGTTCTGCGGTGTCCCGTTCACGTACCAACGCGAACCGTCCGTGTAGTAGAATCCAAGATCGACATCGCGTCCGCTTTGGTGGCTTCGATGGGGTCTGAGCCAACCTCCGTGTTTTCGACTGAGGTGCCCTACGCTAAGCACGTGCGAGTCGGGGTACAGGCGGTTGACCTCCGCAATCGCGTGCTCAAGAGCCAAGACCGTCTCTTCGGTGCCCCACGCGCAATCGGGCTCCACCAGCGCCGAGTAGGGCGAAGGTTTAGGTGTCACCCCTCCGAAGAGCCTGCCCCGAGTGGCCTTGCCGATCGACCACGACCCAAGAGGCCCGAGCCCCTGTTTCAAGCCGACGTCTAGCGCTTCCTCGGACACTTCGGGCAAGTCCACCTTTCGCGGATTCGGGACCATTGTGGGCGGCGGCAACGCCGGCCTGGAAGTCTGAAACGCGACGGCGGGCGGGCGACGTGGCAGGTCGATCTGAGGCAAACTCGGAGCCGGACAGAGCGCGCTCTCAAGAGCCAAACCGAGGAGAGCGCAGCCTGCCAAGAAGGCGCCGCTTCTTACGCCGGGGGACGCTAGCAGTCGGGACAGCACCGGGGCAACTGTACCCCGGCTTCGCCCGGCTCGCACGCTCGGTTTTCTGGGCGGTCAGCCGCGGGGCCATGGCGCTGGATCCGCGCTCAAAGTTCCATCGCTTGAAGAGCGGCGAGCTCTCCCTCAAGCGCTTCCCACTCCGCTGAGAGCGACAGGATGCGTTCTTCGGCATCGCTCTCTTCGCGCCGAAGCCGCGTTAGCAACTCCGCTGCCTGCTGCGCCGCAGTGCCGGTCGTTTCGTACAGCTCAGGAGCCGCGTAGCGCGCTTGGATTTCCGCAACCCGTGACTCGAGACGCGATATCTCTTCGAGCACGTCGTCACGCTTCGTGGGGAGCGTCTTCAGGCGATTTTGGAGTCGCTTACGTTCTTGGTAGGAGAGCTCCGTGCTCGTGGACTTACCCGCCGCTTTGTCTCGCTTGGCTTTCAGCACCACCGCCGACTCATCGAGGTGGTCTTCCCCGGACTTGGCCAAGTACTCCTCGTAGGTCCCTGCGAAGTCGGTGATCCCGTCCGCGCGAAGCTCGATCACCCTCGTCGCAAGCTTGGAGACGAACCAACGATCGTGAGAGACAAACACCAACGTCCCCTCGTATGCAAGGAGCGCATCCGCCAAGGCTTCGATCGCTTCAAGATCCAAATGATTGGTAGGCTCATCGAGCAACAGCACGTTGGCTTTCTGGACAATCAGCTGACAAAAAATGAGCCGTGCCGCTTCACCACCGGACAGTGCGAGCACTGATTTCTCGACGTCATCGGAGTTGAAAAGCATCCGCCCTAGCTGCCCTCGAACGTAGGCGGTGCCCTCCTCGGGGATCAGGTCCCAAATGAAGCTGAGCGGGGTCACTCGAGGATTCTCAAGCAAGTCCTTGTGGTCCTGCGCGAAGTACCCGATGCGGGCTTCATGGCCCCACTGCGCCCGACCAGAGGTCGGGTCGAGCCGGCTGGCTAGGATCTTGATCAGTGTCGATTTCCCCAATCCATTGGCCCCAATGACCGCGACGCGCTCTCCCCGTCGCACCAAGAGCGAGACGTCGCTCAGGACCTTCTTTTCGCCAAAGTCTTTCGATAAATTCTCGACCGTGAGCACGTCCCTACCGCTGGGGCGCGATTGTTCAAAGCGGAAGCGCGGGTGCCGTCGGGAAGTCTCGGCGATCTCTTCAATCTCGATCTTCTCGACCTGTTTCACGCGACTCTGTGCTTGACGCGCCTTGGTCGCTTTCGATCGAAAGCGCTCGATGAACGCGAGCTTGTCGGCAACGATCTTTTTCTGACGGGCAATCTCCGCTTCTTTTTGCTCTCGAGTCGCTCGCTTCTGGCGAACAAAGTCGTCGTAGTTTCCGGAGTAGGGGATGATCATCCCGTAGTCCACGTCCAAGATGTGCGTCGCTACGCGATTCAAGAACATGAAGTCGTGGGAAATGATCACGGCGCACCCTGAGTACATCCTGAGGAAGTCCTCGA
>JBDKJZ010000334.1:0-6557 GCA_039796375.1 Pseudomonadota bacterium | reverse complement strand
CTGAGCAAGCCGAGGTCGTCGTCACCTTGATCAAACTCGTACAGCCCTATGAGTGCGCCAAATGGAGAGCCGCCGTGTTGGTCGTACTCCTTCGTGTAGAGTACAGAAAAGAGCTCTGAGTTAGTCCAGTCCGCGACGTTTGAGCTCACGTCGTCATTGAGCTCTTCTTTCTTCACGTCCCAAAGACCAAGAACGATGTTCTTGCCGTAGTCAGTGAGGGAGTCGAGCTCGCTTAGGCCGCGCCAGACTCCTTCCAACCGGCGAAACTCCTTGTCAAACATCACGCGATTGACGGCTTCGCCGAGCTGCTTATCGATACCTAGCAGTATGTCGTCGACCGTCTGCTTGTTGACGGTTAGAGTCTCAGGATCCAATTGATTGAGGACTTCCTGGAGCTGCGCCAAGAGGCGCGGCTCCAGCTCCGCTACGCTCGGCTGTACTAGTGTGTCGGTCATGACGTTGCTCCGGGGGTCGCGGGGGTCTTCAGTTTTGTCGCTATCTCGGCTTTCATCTTTTCGAGCATTTCTTTTCGGGCCGCTCGGTCGGCGTCATCCGCAGGTGGGGCGCTCAGTCTCTTGAGGGCGTTCCGTAACGTCTTGCTGTTTTGAAAAGACTTCTGGAAGCCGACGACCTGCTCGCGTTTCGCCCACAGCGCAGTCAGCGTCGGGTCCCCCGGCCAGAGCTCACTAGCCTTCGCGGTACCCCAAGCCTGCTGAAGATCCGGGTCTACTTCACCTGCTGCCTTCTGGCCTGTCAGAACCCGCAACACCTCATCCGGAGAGAAGCTCTTCACAGAGTCGAGCACGAAGTCGACCTTTCGCTTCTCATCAAGCGGGATGTCTTTGAGCTTGATCTTTAGGCCCTTCATCACGGCGCCAAAGTTCCTGCCGTTCAGCTGACGCAGCGCGCGTTGGTCGAAGGGCAGATCTTTCGCCCCTCCAACATCTCCTAAGACCAAGAGCCGAAACGGAAGCTCTCGGGGCTTCTCCCTGCCCTCGGGCTGCTTAGTGTCATAGGTCAATGAGACCCGCGACTTTGGAATACCTTCACTCATGCCTTACTCCTCCAGGTGTTTAGCGAACGGACGTGTTGTCCAGTCGGTGCTAACGGCGCGGACCGTACCATCCTCTAGAGCGACGGGCGAACATTGCACACAACATTAGATGCTAACTTTGACCGCGAAACTCAACATACATCGCAAGTCCAACGTCATCCGGATGCCCCCTGTTCGCAGTGCTTAACTAAGGAATCAGTAAGCTCGCGAGCTCGCTCAAAGAGAAGTCCCGACGACTGTTGGTGCGCGCCCCTAGCATACGGGGATCGGATGAAAGCACAGGCCTCGTCTCGCCGAAGCAAAAGCAACCCAACGAGGCGCTCCAGCTCGCGTAGACCGCTGCCCATCGGTCCAGGGGGAGAGCTGTCCGCGGCCAACCTTGCGAGATCTTCGCTGGCGTGTTTCCACGCGCCCTCCGTCGGGTTCAACGGGACCATGTATGCGTTGAGGTACGAGATCGCTGGGGTGGCGACGCCGAGTGCCAGCGCCGCTAGTTCGAGTCTTTGGACCCTGAGCAAGTCCTGAGTCGATTTGCCGCTCCAGCCTGTAGTCTCGCCTTCTTGACTTAGGATTGAGGCCAACTGCGACGCGAAGGCCCTGCCGTCTTCGTCGAATTGCGCCTGGGCTTCACTGATTAGGGCACGGGCGTACGCCACCGAGTCGTCCAGGCCGAACTCTTGTTGGGTACACCCTAGCTCGGTAATCCTGTCTTTTAGCTTCAGTAGGTCCGGCTGCGCGGCCACGAGAGACTTTGCGCGGGTGCGAAGCGATCCGCTGTCAGACGCTTGTCGCTGCGATTTGCGCGCGCCTCTGAGTCGATGACACACGATCTGTGCCATCTTTTCACAGGTGGCGCCGGGCAGTAGCGACAGAATTCCTTCGTTGTCGGTCCCGACGGCTTCTCGCAGGGTGGTCTGCAGCTCGGCGAGCAAGGTGTCGGGGATCGACCGCAGGTCTCCTAGGGCCTGCTGGATTGGTTCTACATCCCACGTGTAGGGCGCGGCGTGGTCTGCAAAGTCGCACGTGTCCGGTGCGGGCGTTCGGATGAATTTGTCCGAGAAAAACGCAGTGAGCGCCTCATGGGCGCGAAGCACATCGACGCGTAGCTGCGGTCGGTCGGCTCCTGCTTGCAGAAGGGGATGACTCGCTACGTACTCTTTTTGTCGCGCCAACGTCTCCTCAGGAGATATTCCCCCTTGTAAGCACTTGCTGGCGACCGGGTCGATGCACCCGTCCCGTGGAATGGCCATCGTCGCGCGGGTGTACTGACCAGGCACCCCCAGCAACCTGCGCAACTCGCGCAGCCGTTCGTCCAGCTCCCGGAGCCTACCGAGCCTCTCCCCGACCTTGGCGGATCGGACGAGAAAGAGGCCTTTCTCCGCGGAGTGGAGCGCGAGCGCCAAGGGGTCTCCAGCGATCGTCTGTTCCAAGCTGTCCTTGGGCGGTGTGCGAACGGGATCGGGCTTCAACGGCACAGAGCCCGAACCCGAAGGCGCCACGCTGACCGTGTCGGCGCCGACCGGCTGCACTGGAGTGCTGTACACGTCCTGTGCTTCCACCCAAAAGAGCTCAGACAGTAGGACCGTCAGGGCAACGGCCAACATGCCGCAAGCTAGATATCTTCCCGTCTGGATATGCATCCCCGATGCAACCTCGCACAGACTAGATAGCGGGCCAACAAAGGCTCATTTGCGTAGCTCGGCGCACCTGACTTGGACGCTGGGTTCAGCCGGAGGGAACGAGCAGCATGGAACCGATCTGGATTGCTCTCGGATCGGTGACCTTGTTTTGTTGACGGAGCTCTTCTTCTGCGACGCCGAACCTCTTGGCCAGTCTCCCCAAGGTATCTCCCGACTGGACACGGTATAGCTGCTGGTCGGAGCGCAAGACCCCAACGAGTTTGCTCCAGCTTTCTTCAGTTTCCGTCCCCGTTCCTCCGGGACAGAGGACGCAGTCCTGCAGAGCCTCAATGAACTGCTCGTCCTGAGCGAGGCGCGCCAGTTGGTCGAGCAAGGTTCGCCCCATGGCGATGTCTGCAAGGTCGGGCTGGAGCATGTCACTTAGGCGTTTTCGATCCTTAGGTACCCAGAGTTCTCGCCCCGTGGAAGATGCGGTTACGGCATTGCCGTCGAGGACCGGATTCAGGTCCTTGAGTTGTGCCTTGCTGAGTCCTAAGGCGCTCCCCAAGCGCCATGGGTTAACGCCAACGGGCAGGGTGAGCTTCAGAGCGTCTTTAGGCGGGACTGATTGGTTCTCCGCGAATCCAAAAGACGATGTCTCGCGAAGTAAAGTCACCATGGCGAGCACTTTGGGCACGTACTCAGCCGTCTCTTCAGGCAAACCGTGGTCCCCGGATCTGAGCACCCAATAGTCGGTGGTACCGGCCGCTTCGCAGAGGGAGCGGATCCTGTGCTCGCCCGCGTTGTACGCCGCCAGGGCTAGCGGCCAGTCGCCAAACGACTCATGCAAGTCGCGAAGGTGGCGAGCCGCTGCGTCCGTAGCCAAGTCTGGGATCAGCCTCTCATCCAATCCTTCGGAGATATTGAGACCGTAGGTCGTCGCGGTGGTCCCGACGAATTGCCACATGCCAGTGGCCCCTGCTGGGGAAACGGCGTTGGGGTCGAGTCCACTCTCTATCAGTGCTACCGCAAGCAGTTCCGTAGGAAGGCCGTATTCATCAAGTACTGTTTCTATCATGGGGGCGTAGTGGCTCGCGCGCTTCAACCAAGCGGCGACGGTGGCACGGCCACTCTCGCCCTTTGTGTAGCGGTTCAAGTATCTACTTACTGACGCGTTGGAGGGAACGGTCAGCTTGCGGCTTGCGCCCGCAAAGCCGTGAAGGCTGTACAGCGGCGCGGAGGAGTCGTACGCAATCGCTTCTGCGGGGGCCGTTCGAACTCTTCCTCGGGCCCGACCGTCGAATTCCGACTGTTCAAGCGGTACGTTTGGTCTTTCCCTGGATCCCTGGCCTATCCCTGATTCGAGACGGGAGGCTGGGGCAGAGAGCGGCGCGTAGTTCGCGGGTTGTTCGCACCCAGCGCTCGCGCAGAGTCCGAACAACGTGAACACGGAACCCACTCTCTGAAGACCTCTCATCGCCAGAAAAGTCTAGGACTGCTTTGCGCTTAGTGGCCAAGTTCCTTCCAGGGTGGAGGCCCGCGCTGGAACCGCGCCGGGCCTTCTCTAGTCCACGCGAGATACGGCACGAGCGATCCTGTGGCGGATCACTTTTCTTGCCGGACCCAACGCTTCTCTGCGACGGTCAACCCGCCGATTCTTCTGAAGCCTAGGCGGGGACGCTCGCGGGGAAACACACGACGGATGCCTAGCTCCGAGCCAAACAAAGACCTGCCTGAAGTACCGCAGGTGCCCAAGACCCCGCCGGTACCCTCGGGTGTCGCGAAGGTTGCCGTCGAGGCCGAGGAGGCCGTTGCTGCCAACTTCGCGAGCGAACAGTCCCCAGAGGGGGTCTTGAAAAGTCCCTGGTTGTGGGCGGGGGTCGCGCTCGGAGTGTTAGTTCTTGCCGCCGGGGTGTGGTGGTTGTGGAAGAAGAAGAAACTTCGGCAGCTGAACCCTGCACCCGCGATCAAGGGACCCGATCTCTACAGTGAATGGCAAGCCTTTCGAGCGCAGCTTCCGAGACGTCTTCGGCGTGTGCTCGACGAGTTCCAACCCGTGATCGTTCTGGGCACGGTGTCGGGCGAGAAGGAGCGAATCGTCGCTCAGCTCAGCGGGGTAGACAGAAACGAGCATCAGTACCCGAAGCAAGTCGTATTCAAGGGGGAGTTGCTTGAGATCAGTCTCGGTGCTCGCTGCGTCGTCATTTCGCCGTCGGAGCAATTTCTGGCGTCGCCGTCGTCGAGCAGCGACGCGAGCTGGAAGAAGGTGCTTCGGTGCGTCAGTCGTGTGCACGCCCCGCGGGTCCTTGTCTGTATAGCTCAGGGAGCAATGGAGAGTTCCGAGCTCGACAGACTCCGACTGTGGAGTGCGCAGCTCAGGGCACACATCGATACGGTTTGCGACGTTAGGCGGGCCAACATTGAGGTGGAGGTCGCGATTGCTCAAAGCCCGCTACCTGCCGTTACCGGTCGCTCCGCGACAGCGCGACCTACGGATGCGTTTTTCGAACTCCTCTCTGCCTTGAGTGGTGACCCTCGCTATCAACGCCTCCTGAACATTCCGCTTGCAGGGATCGAGAAGTCCCTAGGTCAGGGTGAGGAGCAGAGGACCGAGGGTGCCCAGCGGTGGCTAGCAGAACGCCTGGTTGATTGCCGACGGGGCTGGCCGAGATTGCTGAGCTTGCCGAACCAGAGCGCCGCAGACATGCTGAGGCTCGCTGCTCTTTTTGAGAAGTTCGATCAGCTGACTCAGTCCGTCGGTGTCGTATTGGCGGAGCTCTTCGTCGCACAGCCGGGGCAGGCGCGCTCTGGTCAGGGGCAGGCTATTCGAGTGCTCCCTATTCGGGATGGTCGCCTCTTAGGAACGATGCCGATCTTTGAACGGAGTCCGACGCCCGGCTCCGAGCGCTGGTATCCGACGCTGCCGCTGGTGCACCGCCTGGGGATTGCGACAGGCACGGGTCTGATGGCGCTCGGTCTGCTTGCCTGGTACTTTCACGATCGCGGCCAGTGGCTAGATGCCGTAGACATCGTTCGCTACTATCAACCGACGAAGCCAGGGCACAGATTCCCTCTGGTCGAACAGTACTTCACCAACGCTGCGGGTCCCCTGGGTTTCTTCGATAGGGACCGCCTGCGCTGCCGTGTCGTAAACAGCGTGAGGGGCTACCTAGAGCCGAAGATAGCTCTCGCGCTTCGCGGCTCTGACGCGCCTGAGCGTACCCTCCAACTGGTGTCGCTTTATGTCACCGGAGCGCCCAACGACTGCGACATCGACGAGAAAAGCGCCGCGTACCCAAACTACCAGAACCTCAGCGACACTATCGTCACGCACATTGGTCAGTGGCGTCAAACGACCGGGCTGACCGACTCCGAAATTCGGACGTACCTGACCTTTGCCTGTCCGAAGACGGACGCCCCCATGGACATGCTGTCCGAATTCGCGCGTAACTCCCAGTACGCGCGTTGGGCTCCCGCGCCCGATCTGCAAGAATTTGCCGAGAGTCTGGAGTCTCTCACGGGGCAGTGCCCGTTGAGCGCTGCAGACAGGGACGCAGTTGGACGAGCTGAGGCGATCGCCCGCGCCATTAGTGACATGGAGGACGACCACAGCGCCGCGCTTGGAGTCCTTGAAGCGATTGGGCGATTGGATACGCCGGTCATGGACAGGCTGGCTGAGGTGTTCGGCGCCTATCGAGCACGCCTAGCTCAACTGAGGGAGCTTGGAAATCACAGCGAGGAAGTGGCGACCCTAGTCCGGGATATGCTCCCCTACGAAGACAGCGCGACGCGGTTCAGCCCCGGCGGAGAGAGCGCGCTTCGCGCGTTCAAAGGCCGTCTCGATGCTAACCTCGGTGAACTCAAAGCTAAGCGCTACAAGCTTC
>JBDKJZ010000333.1:0-6558 GCA_039796375.1 Pseudomonadota bacterium | reverse complement strand
GCGGGGATGACGGAGCGCGCAGGTTGTTTTCCCTAGCGTTGTGAACTACCCTGAGCCCAATGACCGGGGGCATTTGGGAGGACGAACGCGTCGTTTGGCGCGAGGTGGTCGACGGTCTGGCGGACGGCGCAGTCGCCGTGGACCTTGAGGGGATGATTCGCTACGTCAATCCGGCGTTCGCGGTGATGACCGGGTACCGAGCGAGCGAGCTGCTCGGCGCGTCTGCGCCGTTCTGCTTCTGGCCGGACGAGCACCGGCCCGCCATCGCGGCGGCTTTCGCGAGGACCTTGTCTGGCGTGCGCGCGGATCTCGACCTGCTGTTCCGCAGAAGCAACGGTGAGCATTTCCCTGTGATCGTCCAACCTAGCGCGGTGCGTATCGGCGACCAGGTGGTGGGTTACCTAGCGACGATCAAAGACATGACTGAGCGGCGCGAGCTACAGAGCGCGCTGGCGCGGTCCGAAGAACGCTGGCGCAGCGTCGCTGAGAACCCGTTCGATTTCGTCGTCACGCTCGATCGAGGGTATCGATATACTTACGTGAATCACACAGCTCCGGGCTTGAACGCTGAGGACCTGATCGGAAAAGCGACGCCCTTCGACTTCACCGCGGTGGAACATCACTCCGAAATGCGCGCGGCGTTCGATGCGGCTTTCGACCAGAAACAGGCGGGGTTCTACGAGGTCTACGTTTCGAGCTTGAAGCGCTGGTACTCGACGATCGTTGGCCCAATCGTTGAGGAAGGTGAGGTGACTGGGGTTTCCCTATTGACGCGCGATGTCACCTCCCAGAAGCAGGCGGAATCAGCGCTCAGGCAAGCCCAGCGTATGGAGACCTTGGGGCGGCTCGCGGGTGGCATCGCGCATGATTTTAACAATTTGTTAGTACCGATCCTCGGCAACGCTGAGTTGATGCTCGGGACCCTGTCTCAGACTGACCCCAGAATCTCTCTCTTGGAAGACATCAGTGACGCGGCGACTCGGGCGCAGCAGCTCGTCTCGCGCGTGTTGCTGTATGGTCGCGTCTCAACCGAAGTGCGCGAGCGCGTCCGAGTGCAAGACGTGGTCCGTGAGGTTATTCGCTTCATGCGAGCTGCGTTGCCCCAGAACGTACAATTCACGCTTTCACTAGACGACGAATGCCCCGCGGTTCACGCCGCGCCCGCTGAGCTGCATCAAGTGGTCTCCAACTTGTGCATGAACGCCGTGCAGGCGCTCACCCCCGGTGGGGGAACGGTGCGGGTTAAGGTCGCGCGTGTGGTCTCCGCCGAAGACGCGCCCCGGGTTCAGCTAGTGGTCGAGGACGACGGCCCAGGCATCGCTGAAGACGTGGCGTCACATGTCTTCGAACCATTCTTCACCACGCGGGAGGTCGGCGAGGGAACTGGCCTAGGCCTCTCGATCGTGCACTCGTTGGCCAGTCGCTACGGCGGAAGCGTCGCCCTCCATTCGGTGGTCCCGCATGGCGCTCGGTTTGAGGTGCTGCTCCCAGCCGCACCTGTGAGCGTAGCGAGCGTCTCGGCCTGAACTTAGCGCTAAGGGCCGAAGAGCCACATCAAGCACGCGAGTAGAGCGCCAATTAGTAGCAGCGGAGCCATCAGCCAGGCCCCCGCGAGCACCCAGCCGAGCTTGGCGTTTCTTCCGCCTCTGCGGTCGCAGCTTAAACAAATTGCCCACTGCCCGGCGGTGCCCTGCGTGAGCACGCAACAATCGCCGCAGACTGGATTGCGGCAGCGGGCACAGGGGCCGGCCGCGTCACCGCCGCAGAGCACACAGTGGACAAATCCACCACCATCGCCGTGAGTCAGTAGCTGTCCCGTCACGAGCGCACGATAGCTGATCTTGAGGTCAGCCTCTCCCTGAAATGTGCTTGGGCGACGGGTGCAAGCGCGGTTTCGCCGCAGTTCAAGCGCGGCTTCGCCGTAGCGCAAGCGCGCGATGGGCCTCCAAGTTTGGGGGACTCCCTTCGCCGGCGTTGAGCAAGGCTTGCGCCGAGTAGCCGCTGTCGATACGCTCCACGACAATGCGCGGCGGACAAGCCTCCGCCGGGGCTTCCGATCGCTGCTCTTGGCTGAAGTGCACACGCCACTCTTTGAGCGCTAACACGCCGCCCTGGGGAGTCGGGCGAATGCGACGATAAGCGTGCGGGGCCGGGCCCTGAACGAGCACCTGCTCGATCCGGGGCTGCAGCTGCACCCCAAAGCTTTGCCTGAGCCATTCCAGGGTACCCGCGGCCTCAGGACTGTATTCAACGCGCCAACGAGGATGCGGGTCTTCAGCTTGGCCCAACCATCCGTGGCTAGCGTTGTCCACCTGATCTGCGAACGGCACGTAGGGCTTGATATCGAGTATCGGTGTTTCGTCGAGGAGGTCGATCCCCGAGATGTGCAGCTCAAGGCCGTCCACTCTCTCTAGCTTGACCAGGCTAAGTCCAATCGGGTTGGGACGATAGGGGGAGCGCGTCGCGAACACCCCGCGTTTTTTGGGGCTGCGCGGCGGCTGGACCTTAGGACGCCAGGTGCGGTTGTGATGGAACCAGAAGACCACCCACAGATGAGACCACGTCTCGATGTCCAGCAGGGCGTGCTCGAAGTTGTTGCCGCTGTAAAGCTCGATAACTCCGCTGTGTGCAGAGGCCTCGACCGGCTGATGGGGGGCGTCGGCTCGCGCGGCGAAGGCGGAGCGCGCCACGCCGATGGGGCGGCAAACGAGGGAAGCCTCAGGATTCGTCGGCGGGAGGCTCAAGACGCCGCGCCTTTACCACAAAGGCGAGCTTCTGGGCCAGACCGGGGGCGGAGCCTGAAGCTGCCTATCGTCTTTGGGCCAGTGGCAGCGTTCGGTTCGGGGCGTCTCTGCAGCCCTCTTCGATCTATCGAAGGGCCTCCATGAAGCCTCCCTGTCCTCTTCGTTCCGGGTGAGTGGATCCGTTATCTGCCAATATAGTCGCGATTGCTACTATATTGGCAAGTGGTTGCATATGCCCACCGTCAGTAGGGTGAAATCGATAGACGTCGGTTTCACCGCCTCGGCGAATCTCGACGCCGCAGCCAACGTCTTCGAATCACACCCGGGGGGACCTCATGACGAAGGAGTCGCGGTGTACATGGCGGGGCTCAGTCCTTGAGCCGAGCCAATTCTTCGTTGACCAGTTTCTCAAACACCCCGTAGGCCTTGGCGCCGAAGATCGGACGCCCGTTGACGAAGCTGGTCGGGGTCGAGCGAACATTGAGCGTTTCGACTTGGCTCCAGTCCTTTTCTAGGTGCGCGTTGAGTTCGTCGGAAGTTGGCCACGGCACACCCAGCTGCAAGGCGAGCTCCGAAAGCTGCGCTTCATCAAGGCTCTCCTGGTTGTCGTAGATGAACTCATTCGCTTTCCAGAACAGCGCGTCCCCCCCTTTGGCGTACGCGCTACGGCCGAGCCTGGCCGCCTGCGCCGCGAACGGGTGGCTCGGTAGCGGCATGTCTTTCCAGACGACCCGTAGCACGTGGGGGAACTCCGCGCGGAGCCGCTTCAGCGTCGGTTTCAGGTGCTTGCAGTAGGGGCATTCGTAGTCCGAGAACACGACCACGGTGATGGCTGCGTCCTTCGGGCCCCAGGTGGGATCCCCCGGATCGACCAGGACCTCATAACGTTGCCCCGACTCTAACGTGTTCAGCGTACTGGGTTTTGAGCTAGCACCGCAGGCTCCCAGATCGTCGGCGAGGCAAGGGCGTAGGCCGTGTTTGCTCGGCGCGGTGCTTCTGGGGGCCGCTCCGGTGGGAGCTTGAGCGGCAGCTGGCGCCGGGAGGGCACTCGGGGTTTTGCCTGAGCGCGGTGCGGCGGCGCACGCAGCGAGCCAGAGCGCCACGATCATCAAGGGTGCCTTCAGAAGCGACATGTGCCCGTAGCGTCACAGACCCGCGCGACTCTGGCAACGGCATTGCTCACCGCGACTGAAAGGCTGCCCCGGAGTTGGGTGCCTGCGCTAGCTGGACCTCGCCGGAGTTGTGTCTTCAGCGCGAGCCGGCTAGGTTCCGCGTATGCGTCGAAGTTGGGTGTTGGGGCTTGGGATTTGCACCCTCGCAGGCTGTACACGAAAAGACATCGTCTACGCCGGGGATGTCGCGACGCCGCGAGGCTCAGCGAGTGAGGTGGTGACCCTGGCATACGCCCCGCGGGGCGCTCAGTATCTCGGGGATCTGGAAGCCAGTTGCGAAGCTCCCGACGCCGGCTTAGAGCAGGCGTCGTTGAGCGACGTGTTGTGCACGCAGAGCCTGCTCACCGCCGCGCTGCGGCAAGTCACCGCAGAGGTGGGCGGCAGCTTGCTCTTAGGGGTCGAATGTTCCTCCGGAGAGCCCCAGCACACAGCGGTAGTCAATGATCCGCCCGTCACGAAAGCCTACTGCACAGGAGTGGCTGCGGTGGGTCATGCTGGGGGCCTAAAGCCGCTGCCGTCTGCCGAGCTAGGCCTTGCCGAAAGCTCAGTGCTCGACGCGTGGGCGATCCAAATCCGCACGCGCCTGTCACCCGGTGCACGCAGCTTGGCGGTCCAGGCGCCCCATGGCATCGCGCCTGGACGCCCTAGCCAGATCGTTCCACGACTCCCCGCGTTCGACCGGCCCTACGCCGCGATCTCCGCCAGCTGCGAAAACCTCTGCGACACCCAGGCCCTGCACTCTGCGCTCGCGGCCGCAGCCGCGCACCTCGGTGCGGCTCATGTGGTCATTGGCGAATGTGTGCAAAGCGAGAAGCTCAAAGAGTGCACTGGCGTCGCCGGTTCGCCCCACCTCTAAAACCGCCCAGCGGATTTGCCCGGCCAGGTCAACGCAGATGCCACACGGAGCGAAACCAGCGCGAAAGAGGGGAGCTTGCAGCTCAGTTGGCGGGTGATTCGCGCGCTCACGTGGCCAGAGCGCAGCGCGGCCAGGGCGCTGACTTGAAACCGCAGGGCAACTCAGTCTAAGTCCCGAGCGTGACGCGCCTCAAGTTCGTTTCCGGCACGCTTGAAGCCCACGGCTTACACGACGTTCCAGACGGCCCCCTTTCGAGCTCTCCGCTTGAAAAAGACGCGGAAGGCCGTCCGCTCCCCCCTTGGCCCGGCGATCTAGCGAGCGACCCCCGCACGCGTTGTTACCGCGCCCCGGCGTATCGTTATGCTGCCACCGTGCGCGCTCTTTGTACGCGCAAGATCCCTTATGAGGACGACGCTCGCGCGTACCCTCAGCTACCTGAGGGCGCCCGTGTGCTCCGAGCGCCGCGACCTTTCCAAGCTGAGGCGCTAGCGGCCTGGGCGAAACACCGAGGGCAGGGGGTCGTTGTGCTCCCGACCGGAGCGGGCAAGAGTCACCTAGCGATGATGGCGATCGATCAGAAGCGCCGCGCGACGCTGATCGTCGTGCCGACGCTCGATCTTGTGCACCAGTGGTATGAGCTGCTGCGTACCACTTTTCAGACTGAGGTCGGCGTGGTCGGCGGTGGTGAGCATCGGATCGAAGCCCTAACGGTCACCACCTACGACTCGGCCTACATTCACATGGAGAACTTCGGCAACCGCTTCGGCATGGTCGTCTTTGATGAGTGCCATCACCTACCCAGTGAAGCCTACGCCTTGGCCGCCAAGCAGTGCCTAGCGCCGTACCGTTTGGGGCTGAGCGCTACACCTGAGCGCACTGACGGCAAAGACGCCGATCTGACGGACTTGGTTGGCCCCGTGGTCTACCGCAAGGACATCGTTGAGCTCTCTGGGAGCTACCTCTCGGGTTACGACGTGCAGACGCTCGAGGTACATCTTACGGCTCAAGAACGCGAAGAGTACGAGTCTGAACGCGCCATCTATACGGCGTTCCTGCGCGCGCAAGGGATCCGCATGGGCAACCCCGCGGGCTGGAGCGATTTTATCATGCGTTCTTCCGTCAGCAAGGACGGCCAGCGCGCGATGGCGGCCTATCGCCGTCAGAAGGCGATCGCGGTGGCGGCCCCCGCGAAGCTTGGGATCTTGGCGGAACTACTGCATCAACACAAAGACGATCGCATGCTTGTGTTCACTCAGGACAACGCGACCGCCTACGAAATTTCGCGTCGGTTCCTGCTTCCAGTCATCACTCACCAGACCAAGGTGACCGAGCGCTCCGAAATTCTCCGGCGCCTTGCCAGCGGCGAGTACACAGGCGTGGTCACATCAAAAGTACTGAACGAAGGCGTCGACGTGCCCGAAGCGAACATCGCCGTAATCGTCAGCGGTAGCGGCAGCGTGCGTGAGCATGTGCAGCGCCTGGGCCGCATTCTGCGTCAGCGTGAAGGTAAACACGCCACCTTGTATGAAGTCGTGACGGCGCAAACAGCCGAGACAGGTACGAGCGATCGAAGGCGGGAGCACGATGCTTACCGCTGATCTCGTCCGGGTGCGCAAAAAGGGCGGGCAGCTCTCAGTCGTCGCGCTCAGTGGTAAGACGAGGGCCCGCGCCCTCGAGCTGGCGACCCTCTACTTGGAGCTTGGACGCGATCAAGTCGGCAGCAACTACGAAACCCTAAAAGAAGCGTGGAGCGCCGTAGACGCAGGGCCCCGCGAGAAGAAGCTCG
>JBDKJZ010000332.1:0-6574 GCA_039796375.1 Pseudomonadota bacterium | reverse complement strand
CGCCGTCGGTGGTGTGCTGATCATTTGGGACTCGACTGACGACACGGACGGACCCGCTCAATCGGGCCTCGCCGAACCCAAGGGACAACCCCAGTTGGCTGTCGGAGCCGCGCTCGCCCCGGGGACAGCTGGGTTGTGGTGCGCCGGTGCCTTTTAACGCTAGGCTACCCGCTGTGAGCCCAGTTTCTCTATCTACCGCTGAAAAACTCAGCCGTTTGCGACAACACCTTCGCGAAATGGGCTCAGTACTGGTCTGTTACTCGGGCGGAATCGATAGCGCGCTGATTCTTGCCGTGGCTCATGAACAACTGGGCTCACATGCGATCGGAATGACGGCCGTCAGTCCTAGCCTTCCGGAAAGTGAACTTGACGGCGCGCGCCAAACGGCCCTTCAAATTGGCGCCGACCATCGCATGGTCATGACGAATGAACTCGCCCGCCCGGGTTACGTCGCCAACGGCCCGGATCGGTGTTTCCACTGCAAGACCGAACTCTATGAGCTGGCTGAGCAAAAGCGTGTCGAGTGGTCGCTCGCGTTCCTCCTGAACGGCACCAACCAAGACGACCTAGGCGATTACCGCCCTGGGCTGGAAGCGGCCTCCAACGCGCGGGTCCGCAGCCCGCTGTTAGAGCTGGGGTTGTGTAAAGACGATGTTCGGCAGCTAGCAATGGCCGTCGGACTGAAGATTTGGGCCAAGCCAGCCGCGGCCTGCTTAGCAAGCCGAATACCCTACGGCACGTCGGTGACACCGGAGCGCCTCCGCCAGATTGAGCAGCTGGAAAAGGCGCTACATGCGCTGGGTTTTACCCAGGTGCGGGTCCGATATCATGACGTGCTCGCCCGAATTGAGGTCCCAGTCACCGATCTCGCGCGCCTCTGTTCGGATCCTTACCGCGACGCGCTGCAGCGCGCGGGCACTGAAGCGGGGTTCACCTACGTGACCCTTGACGTTGCGGGCTACCGGCAGGGCTCTCACAATTTGCTACTCCAAGGTAGATCGCTCAAGGTCGTCCCCTAGCGCCTCGGTGCGGAGCCGAGCATGGGACGCCCTTTTCCCCAGCCACAAGAGGTACCCAGCGCAAATTGGAGACGGAGTTCCCGGGCGCAACAGGAGCCCCGCGAAGTGGAGCGGGAACTCCCGTGAATGAATAGCGCCACTGCAGCCAGCTCCAGTGGCCGGCCTCAGTTCTGAGAGGTGGGGTCAGTCCCGACGGGGCCCACGGCTCCGTCCGCGGTCACCACCACCACGGCTGCTGTCGCGACCACCCTCACGACCGCCCTCGCGGCGCCGCGGTGGGCCTCTATCGTCAGCCGGCGGAACATAGCCTTCGGGCGCTGGAAGGAGCGCCTTGCGGCTCAAGCGAATCTTCCCATCGCGCTCAACGCTGAGCACTTTGACGTCGACGGTATCGCCCTCTTTGATCACGTCCGTGACGTTCTCGGTACGCTCGTAGGCGATCTCGGAAACGTGAAGTAGCGCTTCCGTGTTTGGCAGGATCTCGACGAAAGCTCCGAAGTCTACGACCCGCTTAACCGTGCCCGTGTAGGTCTTGCCGACCTCCGGCTCCTCTAGCAGACCCTCGATGATCTTGAGCGCCTTGGCCACTGCTGCTGCATCAGGAGACGCGACGGACACCGTTCCGTCGTCGGCGATATTGATAGCGCATCCGGTCTGGTCGGTAATGCCCTTGATGGTCTTACCGCCACTGCCGATGATGATGCGAATTTGATCGGGCTTGACCTTCACCGTGCTAATGCGCGGCGCCCAGCGAGACAGCTCTTCACGGTGCGACGGCATCGTCTCAAGCATACGCCCGAGGATGTGCAGGCGACCATCACGAGCCTGTTGCAGAGCCTTCTCCATCACGGATCGAGGCAAACCCTTGATCTTGATATCCATCTGGATAGCGGTAACGCCCTTCTTGGTGCCGCAAACCTTGAAATCCATATCACCGAGATGATCTTCATCACCCAGGATGTCACTCAGAATAGCGACGCGGTCGCCTTCCTTGATCATGCCCATGGCGATCCCTGCAACCGGAGCGCGCAGCGGAACGCCGCAGTCCATCATGCTTAGGGTTCCGCCACAAACCGACGCCATTGAGCTTGAACCGTTCGATTCCAGGACTTCGCTGACGATGCGGATGGTGTAAGGGAACTCCTCGTGTTTGGGCACCATACGCACTAGAGCGCGCTCAGCGAGCGCCCCGTGGCCGATCTCGCGACGAGCCGGGCCACGCATCGGCTTGGTCTCGCCTGTGCAGAACGGCGGGAAGTTGTAATGAAGCATGAACCGCTTCCAACTCTCACCGTTCAAACCGTCGATCTTCTGCTCGTCCGTCGATGTTCCGAGGGTGCAGGTCGCGATTGCCTGGGTTTCGCCGCGCTGAAACAAGGCCGAGCCGTGAGTCCTTGGCAACAATCCGGGTTCGCAAGAAATCGCGCGAATCGTCGTCGCATCGCGACCATCGATACGCTTGCCGGTATCGAGGACCATGTTGCGGACAACGACTGCCTTGCGAGCGCCGAACTCGTCACTCACGAGCTTGGACACAGTCGCCCACTTCTCGGCTCCCAGCTCCGCGGACAAGGTCGAAACCATCGAGGCTTTGACCTTCGAGTACTCATCGTAGCGAGCGTGCTTAGCCTTGATGACACACGCTCTGGCGATGCCGGCGTCGCTGAGCGCAGCAACCCGGACCTTAATCGCGTCCTCAAGCACCGGAACGACGAATGCGCGCTTGGGCCGCCCTACCGCTTCACGCAAGCGATTGATCAAGCTGATGACCACTTGACCTTCCCGATGCGCGAACTCGAGTGCGTCCACTAGGCTCGTCTCATCCGCTTCGTCGGCCCCGCCTTCAACCATGACGATGGCGTCCGCGGTCGCGGCAACGGTCAGATCGATATCAGCCTGTTCAATCTGCTCGAATGTGGGATAGGCGATCAGGCGTCCGTCGACCCGCGCAACGCGAATACCCACGACTGGGCCGTCCCACGGAATGTCGGAAATGTGCAGCGCTGCGCTCGCGCCGATCAGCGCCAGTACGTCCGTCGGATTCGCTTGGTCGCTGCTCAGGACGGTCGCAATAATCTGCGTATCCTTGAGGTAGCCGTTGGGAAACATGGGCCGCAATGGCCGATCCATCAAGCGCGCAGTCAGCGTTTCATTCTCACGAAGACGCCCCTCGCGTTTGAAGAAGCCCCCAGGAATACGACCCGCTGCGTACGTCTTTTCCACGTACTCACAGGTCATCGGAAAAAAGTCGAGCCCTGGACGCTCGCTTGAGGAGACGGCCGTGACCAGCACGACGCTCTCCCCGTAAGTCACCAGCACTGCGCCATCGGCCTGCTTCGCGAGCCGGCCAGTCTCCAAAGTCAGGGCCCGCCCCCCAACTTCAACGGATTCTCTTACGAACATGTTACTTGTTGCGCTCCTCGCGCACTAACCGCTGCGTGCGGTGCGACGCCAAAGACGGGCGACTGAGCTTCAGCCTCGGTTCCTATGCGCTACGTCCGTGACGCACACGAGTCGAAGTTGAAGAGTCCCAGTGAAGCCGCCTCCAGTTTTTCTTGTGATTCATTGCCCAGGGTACCAACAACGGCACCCTGGGTGGGTGAGAGTGGAAGAGGCCTACTTGCGTAGGTTCAACGAAGCGACCAGTTTCCGATACCGTTCCACGTCATTTTTCTTGAGATAGTTGAGCAAGCGGCGCCGTTGGCTAACCATCTTGAGCAACCCACGACGAGAGTGGTGATCCTTCTTGTGGGTCTGGAAGTGGCCAGTCAGGTAGACAATGCGCTGCGTGAGCAGCGCGACCTGGACCTCCGGCGAACCGGTATCCGTTTCGTGAAGGCGGTGGGTCGAGATAACGCTTTGTTTTGCGTCTAGGGGTAGGGGCATGTTTTCTGTTCCCGTTGTTTGTGCGTTGATGCCAACAACTTCCTCCGGCGTGCGACTCCACCGACCTTAACCGCCACGGAACGGATCCGTGATGAGTCGGGGACTTGCGCCGGAGCAAGGATTTGGGCGGGTCTTAGCACCCCTCCCCGCCTCTCGGGAAATCGAAAGGGCCTGTGGGGTAGCCAACCAACCGGCCAGCCGCTATCCGCGTTCGCTGTCGGCTCGTTCTTCGACGACTCGGTCCACATCCCGATGGCTGACGACGATCTCTCTTCCCCCCTGGCCTAGTTTTTCCGAAAAGTGCTCACACACGGCGACTGAGCGGTGCCTACCCCCCGTGCACCCGAAACCCACCGTAAGATAGCTCTTCCCTTCTTTTTCGTACTGCGGAACCAAGTACTGCAGCAGGGGTTCGGCGTGCGCAAGGAACTCCGTCGATCGCTGGAGCACGTACTCGGCGACCGCCTCCTGAAGCCCCGAAAGATCACGCAACTCGGCAACAAAATAAGGATTACTGACGAACCGAAGGTCGAACAATAGGTCCAGATCGGCCGGGGTACCGTACTTGAACCCGAACGAAACCAGCCGGGTGATCATGCCCGCGCCGCCGGACGCCCCTCGAAAAGTCTCGACAACTCGCCGCCGAAGCTCGTGCACGCTAAGGTTTGAGGTATCGATCACGATGGACGCCTGCCCCCGAAGGGGGGCCAGCCGCTCACGCTCGATCTTGATGCCGTCCACGACCGCCAGCGTGTGGGCTTCCTCGGGGTTCATGGTGCGCAGGGGATGCGGCCGCCGTGTCCCACTGAAACGAGCCAAGAGAGCCGCATCGGACGCATCCAAAAACAGGAGCGAGAACCCAACGGAAGGGTCTTGCCGGACCCTGTCTATGGTCGCGATCGTGTCAGCCAGGAACGCGCGCAAGCGTACGTCGATGCCCAGGGCTACGCGACGCAGCTGACCCCGCCGACACTCGGCGAGAGCCGGGCCAAATGCCGCGGGGGGCAGGTTGTCGACGCAGAAATAGCCTAGGTCCTCCAGTGCGCGGAGGGCGGTCGAGCGCCCCGCACCGCTCAGTCCGGTGACGACAACTACCTGGAGCGCGTTGCTCGGGGGAGGAATCGTATTCACGCCTGGGCCTCTCTTAGTTGACCGTGAAGTCTACCCGCGCACCGGTGTCATTCTTCGACGGGATTGCGGACTGATTCGCCACCGCGCCTGCGCTTACTCTCATGAGCACCCTTTTGGTGATTGATCTGGCGCTCCAGTTTGTCCAGGACCTTGTCGATAGCGGCGTACATGTCGTCCGAGGTTTCCTTCGCCTCGACGTGCTCGCTGCCGCTCGAGAGCTGCACCTCGGCGATCATTTCATGCTTTTCGTGGGAGAGCGTGACCCTGACTGTCATCGGCTGACGCAGAAACTTCTGCAGCTTTGAGAGTTTTTCGGACGCGTAGGCTTTAAGGGCTTCTGTGGCTTCCAGATGACGAAAAGTGATGCTGATGTTCATGGGTGCCTCCTAGTTTGGATACCGTACTGCGAAAAAACCGTTGCCCAAAGGCCGAAAGGGCCCCTCCGAGGCAAAAGCACGTGACGGGATGCGCCGCATCCGTCGAAGAGTTTCTAGAGTGGGGCAACAAGCGTGGGTCAGAAATGTTTCTTACGTTTCGATGACGAGAGCATCCCCATCATTTCCCGATACTTAGCCACCGTTCTGCGGGCGATCTTGATTCCGTCATCCCCCTCGAGCATCTTGACCAGCGCCTGATCGCTCAGCGGGTTCTTCTTGTCTTCTTCCTCGATCAGCTTCTTGATCGCCTGCTTCACACTTTCACTAGCGATGTCTTCGTTCGACACGCGCCGGATGCTCGAATTGAAGAAATACTTGAGTTCAAACAATCCCTGGGGCGTGTGAACGTACTTGTTGGTCGTGACACGCGATATCGTTGATTCGTGCATGCTGACGGCCTCGGCGATGTCGCGCAAGATCATTGGTTTCAAATAAGCGACGCCCTTCTCGAAGAAGTCGCGCTGTTTCTCAACGATGCACTCCGTGACACGAAGGATCGTCTTGCGACGCTGTTCGATCGCTCGGATAAGCCACTGGGCGTTCCTCAGCTTCTCACCGACGAATTCCTTGGCTGCAGGGTCTTTGAGGAGCTTTTGGGTCAGGGCTTCGTTGATGTGAAGCCGCTGCATCCCGCGGTCGTTGTCCACCACGAGGTATTCGCCGCCGTCCTTAATCACATAGACATCTGGCGTGATCCCAATGCTCCTCTCGTCCTGGTCCGAGAAATTCCGTGCAGGGCGGCTCTCTAACTTCTGGATTTCCTTGGCGGCTTCGTAGACTTCCTCGATCGGGACTTTGAGGTCCTTGGCGATGGCTTGGAAATTTCGCCGCTCGAGGTTGCCCATGTGCTCCTCAAGGATTTGGATCTCGATATCCTCGTAGCCATACGCGCGCGCCTGGACGAGCAGGCACTCCTGGAGGTCCTTGCACGCGATCCCGATTGGATCGAAGTTCTGAATCATCTCAAGAACCAGGGGAGCATCGTCTCGGTGCAGCTCGGCCTCATCCGCCAGATCGTCAATGAGCAGGTCGGGGGTTCGGGTCCCGTCCGTGCGATCGACCCCGCGAAGATCGAGAAACCCATTTTCGTCCAGGTTACCG
>JBDKJZ010000331.1:0-6588 GCA_039796375.1 Pseudomonadota bacterium | reverse complement strand
GAGGTGACGACCTCGCCCTCGGCGACCTCCTCATTTAGACGATCTCGCGTCAGCGGAGGGAGGTTCATGTCGAGCACGTTCGACTCCAGAAACAGCGCAGCGTCGAACACGCTCGCTAGGGGCGTGAACACGTGGTTATCCAACTTCGACGGGCTCATTGCTTAACCCCTCAGCGGCAGCTGGGGTGGTGACGGGACGACGCCTGACAATCACTTCGGGCGCAGGCGCGTGCTTCTTTTGACGCGGCGATGCGCCACCGGCCTGACGGGCTTCAAGGAACACAGCAGATGCGCTCGGCTTGAGCGCGGGGACCAACGCAGTGGCGTTCAGTTCGTCGTCTAGCAGAGAGTCACCATCGAGCACGCTAGCGGCGGCTTCGCGGTTGGCATCCTCGATGCTATCTCTTATCTCGCCTCGCAGGACTGCGTATCCTCGCGGTGCTTTGATGCCCACCTTGACGCAGCTGCGGTGCAGCTCCGTCACGATCAGCTCAATGTCGTCCCCAATCGTGATGCGTTGGCCCTTGCGGCGAGAAATGACGAGCATAGGTCATCGAACGCTGATGCACAGGCGATGCCAGCCTTGCTATGGCAGTCGGCCAAACTGCCGGAAGTCTTGGCAACGAGGGATTTTACTTCGTCTTGCGCCGATGTTTCGAGCGAGCGATCTCGAAGTCCCCGATCGGTCTCTGGCGTTGCCCATTGGCAAAGCGCCCAGGTGTTGACGGTTAAAAGTGAACTCTGCGTCGAACTACTGACACCAAGTTAACGCTTGGTCGGCAGGAGCCGTAGGCGTCAGGGTGAGGCTCTGACGCGGGCCGACCGAGCTCCGCGCGCGCAAGTCCAGCGGCACCGACCGCGGTGAACGCGGCGGGCGCCGCACGCTCACTTGCCAGCGGGCAATTAGAAGCGGAGCAGACTCGTGTTGAGAATGTTTCGCGCGACGCTGATGGCTTGCTCTAGCGTCGTCCCGACCTGGGACAGCTCAGATACGGCCTCGAAAGCGTCAACATCCGCCAGCGAGGACTGTTGTTTGGTCAAACCGAGCTCGCCTTGAGCCAGACTGTTGTCAGCCATGTCTAGGCGGTTCTGGACTATTCCCGCTCGAGATCGGGACTCAGTCAGCTGCGCTCGTGCCGCATCCAGGCCGCCCAAGCTTGCAGATATGAGCGTACCGTTGTTGGTGAGCAGGGCGCTCTCGAGGTTCGCGAGCTCGTCAAACACGTTGACCCCCCCCGGGATACCCGCAAACGCTTCTTCGCCGGCTATGGCGACCGAGACTACGACTCCAGGGGCGACTTCGATGTCGCGAGTCCCCGAGTCGCCTTGGTAGGTACCGGTGCCGTCGAACGCGGCAGTTTGGGTCTTGTTGCCGGAAAACAGGTAGCCTGAGGCACCCTTAGAATTTGCGAGGCTCAGGAGCTGCGCTCGAAGCGATGCCGTCTCTCGCGCGAGCACCGCTCGGTTCTCAGCGTTCAGCGACCCGTTGGCACCCTGGATCGCCAGCTCTCGCGCACGCGCGAAAAGATCAATACTCTCGCTTAGGGCACCTTCGGCTGAGGCCGCGTCGGACTGGGTCGAGTGGATCGTTTCTCGAAAAGCACTGGCTTGCTCTAGTGCTGCGCTGATGCGGGCTAGTTTCGCGGCGGCGACCGGGTCGTCGGAAGGCTTTCGGACCTTGAGGCCGCTGGAGGCTTGATCCGATGCCGCTGCCTGACGAGTACTCAGTTGGCTCAAGTTTCTGCCAACGTTGAATAGTCTCATGTTGTCTGTGATGCGCATCGCTCAGTTTCCGAAACAGTTTGTATCAAGGACAACTATCGTCCCAACGTATTGATCAGCCGCTCGAGTAGCTCGTCCGCCGTATTCAGCACGCGCGAAGCCGCTTCGAATGCTCGTTGGAACTTGGTGAGCGAAATCATCTCCTCGTCCAGGTTGACCCCGGAGGCGGACTCTCGCATCGTGTACACTTGTGCCGTCATCGACTCCCGCATCGTCGCATCCTGGGAGGCGCGGGCTTTCCGCGTTCCAACGTCTGCGATGAGGTCGCCGTATGCCTCCGCCGGTGTTCGTGTTCCGCCAGCGGCGAATCGTGAGTCGGCTAGTTGCGCGAGAGCGAGCGCGTTGCCCCCGTCGCCCGGAGTCGCGGGAGACAACGCCGCCGCCGCAACCATTCTGGGCTGTCCCTGAATCGTCGAGTCCAAGCGCAGATTTCGGGCGGCGCTGGCGGGGCCAGCAGCGACGTCAAATAGCACGACGCCGCTGCCGCCATCTAGGTTGTATCCGGACGCGTGAACTGAGTTGATCTCGCTGGCCACGTCGAAGGCGAAGGTGTCGAGGCGATCCATGAGTTCAGTCGCGTGCACATCGTGCAGGTCCCGAATGGCGGCCAATCTTCCGCCGGTCAAGAAGCGACTGACGTCTGCGGTCGCTCCGCTTGAATTGACCGACAGGACTTGAAGTGTCCCATTCGATGCCAGGCCAATATCAAGCTTTCTCGCGACCTCGCCTTCGACCAGGGTCGTTCCTGCGCCTTGAATGACTAGCAGTCCTTTGTTGTTCGTAAATGTCCGAATGTCGACCAAGGTGCTCAGTTTGAGGATCTGGCGGTCGCGTTCGTCCTTGAGGTCAGCGGCGTCATGACCCGAGTTTTCAGCGTTAGTAATTTGGGCGTTCAGCTTGGCTAGGTCGGACGTGAGCCCGCTGACCTCTTGGGTTATCGCTTTCGCCTCAGCAGGCAGTTCTGCTTTGAAGGAGCTGAGGGTCGCGGCCGCACTGTTTAGGGTGCTCGCGAAGTTGTCTGCCTGCTGGAGGATCTGCGCTCGAACAGAGAGGTCGGAGGGATCCGCGGTGAGCCGCGAGAACGACGAAAAGAGCTGGCCTAGGGCCTGGCCAATTCCGGTGCCCGAAGTGAGCTCAAACACGCCCTCCAGCTGCCCGAGGAGGCGGTCACTCTCCGATGCGCTGGCAGACAGGCCAAGCGCCGCGTAGTGGCGCTGCTCGGTGTACTGGTCGGAGAGGCGCTGAAGGCCCTTGATCTGAACGGTCCCGAAGTCCTGGTTTCCCAGTGGCTGGGGCTGAAGGAGCGCTCGCCTTCGAACGTAGCCCTCAGTGTTCACGTTGGCGACGTTCTGCCCCGTCACAGTTAGGCCGTACGACTGCGCCGCGAGGGCGTCGCGGGCAGTGCGCAAGATATCGGTTAGGCCCGCCACATTAGCCCCGAATGTTCAGCGCAATTGGGCGCGGAGGGACACGGGTGTGGCCGGCCGGCGAGGTCGGTGCTTGCTCTCCCGAGAGCAGCTGAACAATCCCCTGCACGCAGCTGCGTGCGTGGACGAGCAGGACCTGATTGATTTGCGCGTTGGCGCGAACGCGCAGCACCAACTTTCTATCAATGCCCAAGGCGTCTTGCCGAGCAGCTGCCTGCAAGCGACCGTCGAGATCGAGCTTCTGATCCGCGAACTGTTCGACGGCGCCAATGTCCAAGCGGCGCAGCGCTTGACGCTCCTCTAGCAACAGGGCGTCTAGCTCCTCAAGGAGTTCAACGACGGACTGGGTTGTATGATTCACGAAACGGCTCCCAACGCATTGGCGAAGCGAGCTCGAGACGCACGGAGTCTTCAGGTCTGGTCCCCGGGGGTGACCAGACCTGATTCCTGAAGTATGGTTCTGGCTTGAGCTGTCTATTCAGCTCAGGTCTTCAGGGATGTCTTGCTTTAGGCTCCGACGCCGTCGAGCATTCGCTGCGCGACTAGGGTTGGATTCACCTGGAAGCTGCCATCGACGATGGCGGCCCTGAGTGACTCCACTTTTTGCGTGTTCACCGGAGCGTTCCCCGCAGCAAGCTCACGAGCCTCTGCGGAAATACTGACCTTGGCGGCTTTCGTCGAGGTCGTACTGGCTGGATCGACTCCAGCCCCCTGCGCCTGCTGAGCGGAAGAGACGGGCTTGACAGCAAAGCGCTGGTAAGCCTCTAGCGCTGGGTTACCCGTTATTCCTTTCATGCGATTACTCCTTGATCCTCATGGAGACAGTGGTCTGGTTGCGTCGTGCAAGACTCCTCGTTGTCGAGGATCGGCAGGCTGAGACAATGCTTTAGAACAAACTCTCTGTATTGACTCAGGACCTACCGTGTGACCAATGCGGGGGACTTTGAACACGTTGATTTACTTAGGGGGTTTTGATTCTGCCGGTCGGCCTGAAGTAGTCGACTCGGTTAGGGCTCGGAGGACTAACTCCGAAAGCCCGATGCCATCTCCTTGGGTCGCGGCGTCTGCGAGCGCTCCGACCATCATTGACCCATAAACCTCTGTGCCCGAACTCCCCGATTGGGAACCTCCGAAGACTTTAGCCTTCTCGAGCGAACTTAGCATCTTCCGGACGAAGATAGCTTCGAACTGTTTTGCGGCTTGTGCCGCCTTGGTGTACTCGGGGTCTTCCGCCTGCCCCGCTTTGGTGCTTTGCAGGGGGGCTGAGGACTTGTGAGGCGCTTCGTTGAGCGAATTGCCGCCGGGTGGGCCCAGCAGAGGTGTTGTTCCGATAGGGGTCATTGAACTCTGACTTCAGCGCGCAGCGCGCCTGTTGTCTTGAGAGCTTGCAATATGCTTGCCAGCTCCCTCGGTGGGACTCCGAACGTCGTCAGTGCCTGCGCGACATCAGCCAGCGACGCGGCTCCTTCAAGGAAGGCCACCCCCGGCGCCGGTTCGCTCGCTTCCACCTGGGTGTCCTGTACGACGGCGGTCTTGCCGCCTGAGAGGGCGTTTGGCTGGTCGACTCGGGACTTTTCTTCGATGGTGATGGTGATCCCACCCTGAGCGATTGCCACGGGCAAAAGCCTGACATCTCCGCCAGCGACGATCGTGCCCGTGCGCTCATTGATGATGACCTGCGCTTCGATCTCCGGCCTCACTTCGACGTCATGAAGACTCGCCAGAAGCGCCACGGGGCGTTCCTTGAAGTCCTTCGGCAGACTCAGCTTCACCGTGCCGCCGTCGATCGCTGTCGCGACACCCGCACCCAACTTGTCGTTCAGTGCTTCGACCACTCGCTGGGTAGTGACAAAGTTAGGACGATGCAGCGCCAGTGTGATGGCACCATCACGGGCGATGAAGCTCTCAATCTCTCGCTCAACTAACGCGCCATTCGGGATCCGCGCCGTGTTGGTGGTCCCCGATTTGACGCTGCTGCCAGAGCCGCCACTGGCCCCAAACCCACCGACGATTAGCGGACCTTGAGCGACGGCGTAGGTGCGGCGATCCGCTCCCCGCACAGGGGTCTGCACGAGCACACCACCTCGAAGGGACTTGGCGTTGCCAATAGACGAGAGCGTGACGTCGAGTCGAGCTCCGGAGCGGGCGAATGGAGGCAGGTCCGTCGTGACGAGCACGGCAGCGACGTTTCTCAAGCGCAGCTGCTTGCCATCGACCTGCACGCCCAACCGACGAAGGAGTGCGCGGAGCGACTGCATGGCGAAAGGTGCGGAGACGTCGTCACCTGTGCCGTCCAGGCCCGTGACAACTCCATAACCTACCAGCTGGTTGTCACGCACACCGACCACGTGGCAGAGGTTCATCAACCTGTCAGCCCGGGCAGGCTCGGTGACCGTGCAAATCCCCAGCAACGCCGCAAGAAGCCAGAAACGAAATGATAGTCGAGGGGTGCGTTCGGCGCTCAAAAGGGATTGATCCAATCTAGGAACTTGGTGAGCCAGCCTCTTTCGACGGTGTCGGCCACATCGCCGCGCCCGGTGAACTCGACCTGCGCGTCGGCCAAAAGGGACGACGCGACCGAGTTGTCCATCTCGATGTCCGATGGTCGCAGCAGGCCTGAGATGTACAGGTGGTACTCCTCGCTGTTGATCATCACGACCTTGGTGCCTTCAATATAGAGGTCCCCGTTCGGGAGCTCTTTCTTTACTCGCACAGCGAGCGTGCCCTGCAATTCGCCCGCGCGGCTGGTTTGACCGTTTCCTTTGAAGCCGGTCTTGGACAACAAAGAGATGATCTGCTCAGGGTTGAGATCCGGGTGCTCCTTCTGAATCGCTGGGATCAAGCCGACTAGCGAGGACAGGCTGTCTTCCCGACTGACCTCACGGCTGAGCGCGGTTGAGGCTCCGCCCTTGGCATCGGCTTGTTCGTTGATCCGAACGAGTACAATGTCCCCAACTCGAAAAGCGCGTGTGTCCTGGAGGTATCCGCCGACCGCGTCCGAGTAGATCGAACCAGTCGTGGGCTTACCGCTTTGTTGGGTTTGCGCGTATTCTCCGGTGTCGTAGGCTCGTTCTCGCGGAGTGAACGGCGCGATGTGTTTTGGCGCGCAGCCAGCAATGACTGCGACGAGGATGAGCTGGGCACCCAGCGTCTGCCTCATAGCATCTCTACCACTTGGGCTGAGATGGCCGACTCGAGCCGGGCCTTCACGACTCGGCCGGTACTGGCGACCCGAAAGGTCAGGACTTCCCCAATGTCAGCATCACCAAGCGCGTAGCCCTGCGCGCTAATGCGTGCGGAACGGCGCTGGATTATTAGACTGATCGCGCTGCCTTTCGTTACGTCGTAGCTTGCGGCCTGGTCGCTAAGAGCGAGCGTCG
>JBDKJZ010000330.1:0-6608 GCA_039796375.1 Pseudomonadota bacterium | reverse complement strand
GGGACGCCACATTGAAGCGCTGGAGGGGCGCCTGGGCGCTCCGCTTTTTTCGCGCACGCCGGGTGGCTTTACCGCGAGCGAGTTGGGTCTCCGCGCGTTCGAGCCCGTGCGTCGAGCTGCGCAAGCGCTGGCTGAAGCTGAGCTCGTTGCGGCTGGGGCCAGCGCGAACCTCGAAGGAAGTGTGCGGCTTACGGCGAGCGTCGTGACTTCCCACTACACACTGCCGTCCATGCTCCGCACCCTGAAGGATGAGTTCCCCACGCTCAGCTTTGAGCTTGTCCCCAGCGACTCACCGGAGAACCTGCTGATGCGCGAAGCCGATATCGCCGTGCGGATGTTCCGTCCAACCCAGCTCGATCTCGTGACGCGCAAACTCGGGGAGACACCCGTCGTGCCCTGCGCTCACGCTTCTTATCTGGCCCGGCGCGGCGTACCGCTGTCACCCCAAGACTTTGCGTGTCACGAGCTGCTCGGGCTCGACCGCTCGGAGGTCCTAATCAACGCCGCAACGGCGCTGGGGTTTTCCCTGCGGCGTGAAGACTTTAGTGTGCGCTGCGACAACCAGAGCGTGCTCTGGCAGCTGGCTCAGGCTGGGCTCGGCATCACCTTCGCGCAGCGGAACATCATCGCTGCCACTCCGGGCATGGTGATCCTGGACTTGCCGATTGCTATTTCGCCGCTTGAGGTTTGGCTCACCAGCCACCGTGAACTTTACGCGTCACGCCGCATCCGGGCCGTGTATGATCGCCTGGCGGAGCTGCTCACTGAGTGGCTCAAGTAGCGTAGCTGCGGCAAACTCCGCTTGGGGCTGAATAGGGAGCAGCCCCGCGTCAGGAAAAGATATACTGAGGATCCATGGAGGATTTCTGCCGGAGAGCCGTCTCTGTGACGACTCACGAGAAACCAACGCACGGTGGTCTTCCGCTGCGGTGGAATTTTATTCAGTGAACCGATCGTGCGCCCGCCCGCAACTAGCTCGTGCTGATTCATGAACTCCCTCCCTAGAAGAACAATTCTCGGTGCCACCTGCGCAGCCCTCCTCTGCGCGTGCTCAGGCGGTGCGGAACTCCCCAAGGCTGGCGCAGAGGCAGCTCCAGCTCCCTCAGCGACGAGCCCAGCGGACGGCGTTGGCGGAGCGCCCATTGTCACCTTACCCCCTCTGCCACCGGGCCCTAGCCCTGACGTCGTGCCGCAGGCAACGCGCTTCTCTCGCCTCACCCACGCGCAGTGGGAGAACACTGTGCGTGACCTCCTACACTTGGATGCGGCGCCAGGTCTCAGCGCCAGGTTCACGGGCGACACGACCCAAGGGCTCTTCGACAACAACTCAGCGTCACTGAAGGTCACCGACGGTTTGCAGCAAGACTACGCCCAAGCGAGCGCTGAACTCGCCGCGAGGGTCGTCGCCGACCCGCAGACCTTTGCCGCGCTCTTGCCGCCGGGTCTGCCTGCGTCCGGCCCGGAGCGCGACCGCGGGTTCGTCGAAGGGTTTGCGGGTAGGGCCTTCCGCAGGCCGCTGACCGAGGCGGAGGTGGCGCGTTTCACGACGCTGTTCTCGCAGGGAGCCGAGCTGGTTGCCAGTGGGGACCCGTTCCGCGATGGCGTTCAAGTCACCATTGAGGCGCTGCTCCTCTCTCCGCACTTTCTCTACCGCACTGAGCTCGGGACAGGCCCTGGAGTGACACGTCTCAGTGCGTTCGAAATCGCGTCGAAGCTGGCCTATGCGTTGACCAACACCATGCCGGACGCAGCGCTCACTGTGGCGGCGTCTGAGAACAGGTTAACGACGACTGAAGAGATCCGGGTCGAGGCGACACGATTGTTGGCGTCGCCTTTGGGCCGTGAAGCCGTCGCGAACTATCACGCCCAACTGCTGCGGATGCACACTTACCCGCTACTTGAAAAAGACCAGACGCTGTTTCCGCTTTGGAACGAGCCCGTGAGGGGACTGCTGCGGCAAGAGACGCTCAGGTATATTGAAGAGATCGTCTACGGGCGACAGGGCACCCTCGCGGACCTGCTGCTGACGCCGATGACCTACGTCAACCAGACGACCGCGCCGATCTATGGTGTTACGGGCAACTTTGGTGCGGAATTGACGCAGGTTGAGCTCGAGCCAACACAACGCGCGGGGATTCTGACTCAGCTCGGGTTTCTGGCCTCCAATGCCTATAGTACGGAGATCGATTCGATCCATCGCGGAGTCTTCGTGCACGACCGTGTTCTCTGCACGACCCTTCCAGAGGCTGCTCCAAATATTACCTTTCCCAAAGGTGGAGGGACAACGAATCGGGAGCGCATCGAAGGTCACACGGGTGACGGAACCTGCGGTGCCGGTTGCCATTCGGTACTGATTAACCCCGCCGGCTTCGCGTTCGAGCACTACGACGCCATTGGCCAGTACCGCACGACAGACAACGGCTTCCCGGTCAACGCCAAGGACGCCTTCGGCTTTGACGGCGGCGAGCCGAAGCCATTCGACGGCGCCGTCGAATTCTCTCGCTTCGTCAGCACGGCTAGATCCGCGCACGATTGTTACGCCAAGGACTGGCTTGAGTTCTTGCACGGTCGGTCAACTGCACCTTCAGACCGCGCCCTAGTCGAACGCGTGGGGGCCAGCTCGCACGGCGCTCAGGCACCCGTCACGGAGCTCATTCTAGAGCTCGTTTCCAGCGAAGCTTTTCTATCAAGGAACTCCGAAGGAGCCGCCCCATGAGTCGCGTGAAGCTGAGTCAACTGAAGAACCCCACGGTTGTTCCCCGGAGGCGTTTTCTCTACGGCGTGGGTGGGGTCGCCTTGGGCGTCCCGTTGCTCGACGCGTTCATGCCGCGCAGCGCGCGAGCCCAGGCTGTCGTTGCACCAGCGTTTGCCGTATTTCAGGTAGAGATGAACGGCGTCGTTCAGGAGAACGGTCAGGAGACAGAGAGGTTCTGGCCCGGTGCGACGGGGGCAATCACCTCTCAGAGCTTGGCGGCGGATCCTGAGCGCAGCCTGAGTGTCCTCAGCGAGCACGCTCCGCGCCTGACCCTGGTCAGGGGGCTCGACTTCGCGTTTGACGGCAGCGGCTGCGGTCACTCGGGGGGTGGCAATCAGGTTCTCACCGGGCACAGGGTCTCTGCGATGCCCACCAAGAACAAGTCGCTAGCGCTGGGCGAATCTGTGGACCATCGAATCGCCCGGGCCATTCAACCCGGCCAGGAGCCGCTCGGGTTCTACGCTGGACCGAAGGGCGGTTACATCAGTGACCACGTGTCGTTCCGCGGCGACAAGGACTTGGCCGTGGCGGAGGGCAACCCGTGGCTTGTCTACAGCAAGATGGTTGGCGGCGGGGGCGTGATGCCCAACGCTGCGACCGAGCTGAGGGGCAAACGAAGTCGGAGTATCAATGACCTGGTCCGCGGTGAGCTGATGGACCTTCTGGGCCGGCCCGATCTGTCGAGCGACGACCGCGCCCGCCTGGACTTGCACCTGACTGCAGTGCGCGACATCGAACGGAAGATGGTCGGGACGCTGCCACAAGACCGACTAGACGCGCTGCAGGCGCTGGACGCTGAGCACAAGTCAGATGACTCCCGGTTCAAGGTGGTGGAGCTTCAGAATGAGCTGATGGCCTTTGCAATAGCGTCCGGGTACACCTCAGTCGCGTGGTTTCAAAATGGCGATGGTACGGACGGTGCGCAGTATGAGATCAACGGCCAGAAGACGCCGAGCTTTCATCAGGTGTCTCACCGGATATTCTCTGACGGTTCTATGGGAGATCCGATCCCTGACGCGGTGTCATTGCACCAGCAGATCGATCGTCTTCGCCTAGGCCAGTTCAAGAAGTTTTTGGACACTTTGGCGGCTTATGATACGCCCGAAGGAAACCTACTGGATACGGGTTTTGTGGTTTACACCAATCAGCAGGCGACCGGTTCGCACAGCTACAAGAACGTGCCCTACGTGATCGCGGGTACCGCGCGCGGGTTCTTCCCGGGGGGGCGCTTTGTCGATGTCGGTGGCAAGTCGAACAACTTGATTCTCAATACGCTGGCCAGCGCGGCCGGCGCTCGCAATGACGCGGGCAACTACGTCGATGACCTGGGCGACCCAAGCTTGCCGAAGGGTCTGATCTCAGAGCTCATGGCGTGAACTCAATCATGAATAGATCCATTTCCAGCGCGGCGACTCTGCTCTGCTGTTCTCTCGTTACAGTGGGCTGTGGGGAGACCGTCGTTGATGAGTCAAAACCCCCTGGGTCGAGCGCCGGGGCCGCCAGCACCGCGGCGCCGGAGGCGAGTTCTTCGGCCACAATGACAGGCGGTGCGAGCGCGGCTCCTCCCTTGAGTACGTCGACGGTGAACGATGGCGCCGGGGGCAACACCGCCGTGGGGGGGGGCTCGCTCGGGGGCGCTGGGGGCACAGGAGGGGGCACAGGGGCCGGTGGTCAGCTTGCTGAAGGCGGCAGCGCGAATGGCGGGGCTGGGGGTCAGAGCGCTGGGGGCGGCGGGCCTTTGCTGGTGGATGCGAGTTCCGGTTGTGGCAAGCCCGCTCCGCCGGGTGGCAGCGCCGCAGATCCGATTGAGCTCGGCGCGAACCGGTACTACGTGAAGGTTCCGCCGAGCTACGATCCGGGTCGGCCGTACCCGCTGTTGTTCGTGTTTCACCCATCCAACAACCCGATCGACTGGGCGGAAAAGAACTCCGGCTTTGAGGAAGCAGGGGCGCGAGGTGCGGCCATCATCGTCTATCCGGGCTCCGCCGGGAAGGGCTGGGAGGCAGCTGACGTGGTCTTGTTCGAGCCGCTGTATCAGCAGCTCACTGAGAACTACTGCGTTGACCTGGCCCGAGTGTTCGCGGCCGGCGAGAGCTCCGGGGGCGACTATAGCAGCATCCTAGGCTGCGAGTTTGGCGACAAGCTAACGGCGATTGGTCCCTGCGCCACCAAGGCTGTGGCGGCGTACCCCCTTGAGGTGGCCAAGCGCGCGTGCAAGGGGTCCGTCTCAGCGGTCATCATCCACGGGGTGCGTGACAGCGTCGTCGGAGCGGAAAATGGGCCGGCGACGCGCGATTTCTACCAGACGCTCAATCAGTGTGCGCCGACTTCAACTCCTGTCGATGGCTACACCGATGACCAATCGAATTGCGTTAAGTTCGACGGCTGCGCCGCGGAGCGCGCGACGTATTGGTGTCAACATAACGACCCAAACTACGGCAATACCAACCACGGCTGGCCTGCGTTTGCGGGCAAAATGCTCTGGGAGCACTTCTCGTCTTTCTAGACGCAAGACTTAGCGGAACGCGGCCTGGTAGGCGCGGGGCGAGACCCCGAAGTGGCCACGGAACTGTCTGGAAAAAGCCGCCGGATCGTAACCCACGCTCCAGGCTACGTTGCGTATAGGTTTGCCAGCTTCGAGCTGCGCTTGGGCGATGTTGAGCCGGCGGGCCTTAAAGTAGTCGTACGGCGACCGCCCAACGTAGGCCTTAAAGTCGTGGCACAAGGCAGACTTTCCGCTCGCTCCGCATAGCTTAGCTATCGCGTCGAGCCTGGGGTGTTCGCGGCAGGCGTCAGGTGTGTGCAGCAGGTCCTCGAAGTACTCAAGAGCGCGCGCTACGGCCCGGATGTTGGGTCGTTCTCGCACAACTGGGTTGTCGACATCGATGACTTGGTCAATCGCATCAAGCAAAGCCTGTTCGATCGCGAAGCTGTCCGTGGAGTGACTGGTGAGTAGGGCGCACAGGCGTTTGAATGTAGAGAAGCTCTCGCGATTGTTGGGTCTCGAGAAGTGAACTGGCCCGCCCTTGACCAGCAGCTCCGATGAAGCGCGGTGCATCATTGGTTCAGGCAAGAACACGACGCTGAAATCGCCAGAGCCGCCCTTGCGGACCTGGACCTTGTGCGACTCACCGGGCTGGAACAACTGCACCTGGCCCGGCTCCGTGTCGTAGGCAGAGAACTGTCGGTAAGTGACTCGGCCCCCGCCGTTGGCTTGGTCGATGCCGTGCACGACGCAGAAGCCGAAGCTCTCGTGATGGATGTGCCAGTCCTTCGAGCAGGCGCGCGCCTCTAACACCCGGGCACCGAGCTGCCCGGGCATGTGCAGCCACCGAATGCTCTCCCCGGTCACCTCGCGAACCCCTCCGAGGGCGTTGCGACGGGCTCGCCCACGCATTCTCGGGTCAGCAACCGCTTTATGAAGCACACGCCAGCCAAGTTTCGTCGACCGCGGGGAAGTAGGCAAGGCCTACGCTTAAGAAGGCGCCGGTTGTCGAAACGTTCTCAGTTGTCAAAGTAGATAGATAAGCCCGTGTAGGCATAAAGCGCGACCATTGCGAGAATCACCGAGCAGAGAGCGTAGTGCGCCCGGCGCATACTGCGCGGCCAGACCTGCGAGTACCAGATCTGGGCGCCGAGTCTGTAAAGCCAGTGCGACGTGTGCGCGAAGTAGATCGGCGTGAGCTTGGCCGCGACGAGCTCGGGAGCGTACCAGAACGTGAGGCAAGCGCACCCTAGCGCTTGAATGGCAACCCCACCCACGATCACCATAAACAGCCGCTCTGTACTTGGACGCGTTTTGGCCAAATCCTGGGGTACGCCCAGCGCGTCGAGTAGCGGCCTGCTGATGAGC
>JBDKJZ010000329.1:0-6608 GCA_039796375.1 Pseudomonadota bacterium | reverse complement strand
AACGTGCCTGTCGGGCGCTGCGTTGACGCGCTAGATTTGGCTCGGGAGTGTGCCACGAAGCAGGGCCGGGACAGTGCACCGACCGACTGCCAGAAGGTGTTCTTCAAGGACGCTGACGCGAAGAACATCTGCGAGATCGTCGAAGAGCCAGAGCGAACTCCCCAGTGCGCGTTCTTGATCCCCGACAAGACCGAGAAACCGACCCTGGACCCGAAGCCCGGCGCCTCCGGGGACGGCAAGAACGGCAGCATGCCTGACGCGGGAACCGAGTAGGGCCCTCGGGCCGCTTCGAGCAAACCCGCGACCTGCGCTAGGTCCCCACGCTGGTTGCTGTTTCGGGTGCAGTCGGCTAACAGACGCGGCGCGATGCAGCAGCTCTCCCTCGCTTCGTTAGCGCTTTTTTCGGGCCTCACCTTGTTGGGCGCCTGCGGTAGTACCGGCTCGACCTCGGGACTCGGAAGCTCCACCTACCTAGAGGTGTCCCCGGCGGAGTTCGAGGGGGCGGATTGCAAGAACGACGGCGGGGAGTGGGAGGTCTACACGGCGACTCTCGTGGATGTGACCGGACAACCCGGCACGTTCAGCGCCAACCACGCGCGCGCGCTCGCTAGCGCCGCACCGGCAGCGCCGAAAACCGACGAAGCAGAGCCGGTTGAGCCCTTGGTCCTGGACTATGCACTGCCGACCTCACCTCCCACGCGCTGTCACCTCTCGGTGCGCTTCGTTGATGTGGTGCCCGCAAGCGTTTCCTCTGTAGCGCACTCGTACATCGCGCGGATCGCGGCCTACGACCGGGCCGACCTCAAGCCTGTCGCCCCGGGCAGCCCGCTTCTGACCGCAGATGGGCGCCTCGTCCGCCCCCGCTGGGAGGGGACCTGCGGTGAACTCGACGAAGGGCCAGATGGCGCTGTTCCCCCCGAATACCGGGGCGACGCTGGGGTCTTCCAGAGAGCGTTCGAAGGCGCAGTTGAGCCCCAATCCGGACGCACTGTGCGGCTCCGGAATTGTTCCCTGCGAGCGGTGCTCGGCGGCGACGCTCGCTGACGCGGCTTGCGCGCCCCAGGCGGGTTGAGTACGGATCTACTGAATGTCGCAGTTCGACGGCGCCCAAACGCAGTTCGGTTTTCCGAAGCCCGGAAGAGCGCTGATCGGCGCCCTGCTGACGCTCTTTCTGCTGTGGTTGATGTTCGCGCTGGCCATCAACTGGGGCGACGCGAGCCCCCGCCTGTTCGAGCTTTTCTGTGGCAACACGGACGCCATCCTTCGCGGCGAGCTTTGGCGCCTCTTCACGGCGCCCCTGATGCACGCTCATCTGGGCGTCGGGCACATCGTATGGACGCTCTTCGGGTTCTACTTTCTCACGCCCTCACTTGAGCAGAAGTGGGGCGGTCCGAGGCTGCTGCGCTTCTTCGCGGCCTCGGCGGTGATCGCTTACGGTTTTCAGTTTCTCGCCCTCCTCGTGCTTCCCGCTAGCGTCGGTTACAAGCTCGCGGGCGAGCACTGGTTCGGCGCGTTCCCGGTGGTGGAGGCCGTCGCCATCGCCTGGGCGCTGAGCTTCAAAGGCCAGACCGTCCGCATGTTCTTCGTGCTGCCGATGACCTCCACAGGCCTCGTTTGGATGGTGATCGGGTTCAGTGTGCTCAGGGTCATCGGTGGCGCGGTGCCCCCGGAAGGCCTCCTCAGTCCCTTCGGCGGAATGTTCGCAGGTTGGCTGCTGGGGGGCGGCAACCCCTCCCCGCTTCGGCGTTGGTACCTCAAGTTGAAGCTGAAGCAGCTCGACCGTGAAGCCGACCGCGTACAGAACTCACGCCGCGACCGCGTCAAAGACTCGCCGTTCCAGGTGATCGAGGGCGGAAAAAGCCGCGGCTCAGGAAAACCCACCGGCAAGCCCGGAAAACGGGGTCCAGATGGGGGCTGGCTGAACTGATGAGAACACTCCTCGAACCCGACCAAATCGCTGCTGGGCTGGCCAGAATCGCTAAAGAAATCGCCGCGCGCGGTGAACTTTCACGGTTGGTCTTGATTGGGGTCCGCAGAGGCGGTCTGCCGCTGGTCTCGCGCCTCTCGCTGTTGCTCGCTTCCGAGAGCGGCATCCAAATCCGCACGGGTAGCGTGGATATCACGCTCTACCGCGACGACGCGGCAACCGCGCTCCCCAACCCCCGCATCGGACCGAGCGACATCCCCGGCTCGCTCGACGGCGCGCGGGTCGTGTTAGTCGATGATGTCCTGTACACACGCCGAACCATTCGCGCGGCAATCGACGCGCTGATGGACTTCGGTCGGCCTGCTAACATCGAGCTCATGGTCGTCGTCGATCGCGCGGGTCGGCAGCTGCCCATTCAACCGGACTACTCAATCCTACGCGTCGAAGATATCGGCCCCGATGAACGCATCGACGTGATTGAGCAAACTGGCGAGCTGCGCGCCATCATCCAGGACTTCTCCGCGCCAAGTATCCCGCCACCTCGCAATCCGGAAGTTGTTCGTTGACGCCCCTAACACGCCTCTGCTCGATCGCTGACCTCACCCGCGACAACGCCCTCGCGCTGCTTAGCGCCGCAAAGGCATTTCACGAGCTCAGCCGGAGACCGGTCAAGAAAGCCCCGACTCTGCGCGGCAAGACCGTCATCAACCTGTTCTTCGAAAACTCGACTCGAACTCGGACCTCCTTCGAGCTCGCGGGTAAACGCCTGAGCGCCGACGTGGTCAACATCAGCGCCTCCAGCTCCAGCGTGAAGAAGGGTGAGACCCTGCGAGACACCATTCAAACGCTGGACGCGATGCGCCCGGACGTCTTGGTGGTCCGCCACAGCGCTTCCGGCGCCGCGGAGTACATCACACGCCACACGAACGCCGTCGTCGTCAACGCCGGTGATGGCACCCACGAGCATCCGACCCAAGCGTTACTCGACGCTTTCAGCATGCTGCAACGCTTGGACACCCTGAGCGGCAAGACTGTCGCGATCTGCGGAGACATCGCCCACAGCCGAGTCGCTCGCTCGAACATCCTGCTACTACAGAAGCTCGGGGCAAAGGTGCGCCTTGCCGGTCCCCTCACCTTGTTGCCCGCCGATCCTGACGCCCTGGGTTGCCCCTATTTCACCCGCTTGGAACCCGCGCTTGAGGGCGCCGACGTGGTGATGATGCTCCGGATCCAGACTGAGCGCCTGGGCGGCGTGTATTTTCCAACGCTTCGCGAGTATTCCAAGTTCTTCTGCTTGAACCGAGCCCGCTTGGCTCTCGCGAACCCGGACGCCCTCGTGATGCACCCGGGGCCCATGAATCGCGGCGTTGAGATCAGCGATGACGTCGCCGATCACGAGCGCTCTCTCGTGCTCGACCAGGTCGAAGCCGGCGTCGCCGTGCGTATGGCCGTACTCTACGCCTGCAGCGCCGGGGACGGCACTCGCGCCGCGCTCCAAGAAGCCCAGCTCGGTTAGAGGGGGCCCCCCGGGGCTAAGCTCCTAGAGCGCGCCCGATCCTGCTGCGAAAGCTGAGCGCCACAAGCTCGGCCCGCAGCCGAGTACTGCCCGCGCCCCTAGCATCCAGTCGCCGAAGGAGGTGGGGTAACTTCCGCAACACGGACAACTAGCACCCCCGCTGCCGGGAGAAGTGTGCGTGGCACTCACAGGCCTGAGCCGAGCATCCGATCCCATCGACGTCGCAATCGGCGTTTTTCCCGTAGCAACCCCGCGCCCTGTTCACAGACGCTACGGCGGCGCACCCCAACCCCCGTGGGCGCCACTCGTCCAGCCCAGCCGGAAAGGCTTATCCGAAGGGGAGGAGCCGCCGTTGGTTCCACCGGAGTGCCTCGCCGGCCCAGCGCCGGCTCAGACAGCCCATGCTAGCCCGCCTTTCGATTCGCCTCAAGTTGACGCTTCTTGCGGGAGCGCCCGTGCTCGGCGCGCTCGTGCTGGCGATGCTGATGGCGGGCAACGCACGGCGCGAGGCGCAAAGCGCCGCCGCGCTGGGCTCTATCGAGTCGCTCGCACGTTTGTCGACGCAGATGGGCGGCCTCGTTCACGAACTCCAACAGGAACGGACCGAGTGCGCCCTGCGCATGGCCTTGAAAACGCCCGCGGTCCCGGAGCTCCAGCAGCGCTTCGACGCTACAGACGCTGCCCAGCGAAGTCTTCACGATTTCCTCGCGGCCCGGCAGCTAGCGCCCCTTCCGCCCCGCCTCGCACGCGATGTGCAGTTGGCTGTGGAGCTTCTGCGCGGCGTCAAAGCCGCTCGCGAATTGGCCGTGTCCGGCAAACAGCCCATCACCGAGCTATTGGGCTACTATGAAACGGTCAATCGCCACCTGATCAGCGCCACCGCGACGCTGGCACAGCTCACCCAGGACGGCGAGATGATGCGCGCTATCGCTGCGCTCGTGGCGGTGATGGAGATCAAGGAGCGGCTTGCCCAGGAGCAAGCGCTCTTGGGACACGTCTTCGGCGTCGATTCCTTTCCCCCGGGCACCTATAAAGCCTTGGTCACGCTGCTCACGGAGCAGGCGGACTATGTGAACGTGCTGGAAGTCAACGCCAGCGATGCTGTGAACCAGCGCTTCCAGGCCGAGCTGGCCACGCCGGAGTTCAGGCGCGCAGCGGAGCTGCGGAAAGTGGCTGTCGAAACCCTCAGTGACGAGCTGGGCGTCTCTGCGATGGAGTGGGTTCAGGTGCAGGGGGTCACCCTGACACGGCTGCGAGCGCTCGTCATTTCACTCAACGGAGACCTCGCGGCCGCCGCCAGCGCCAAGGAAGCAACCGCCACGCGCGCTGCGCGGATTTCGTACGGGATTGGCACCGGCGTGGTGCTGTGCTCGGCGCTGCTAGCCTGGCTCTTGGGGCGGGGCGTCATGCGCTCCGTCGGGCACCTGGCGCATGCGGCGGAGCGCGTCCGGAAGGAGCAAGACTTCAGCATTCGGGCGGTCAAAAGCAGTGAAGATGAGATCGGGCGCCTAGCCGACTCCTTCAATGAAATGCTCTCCGGGCTTCAGCACCGAGACGATGAACTGCGAGCCCACCGCGAGGGCCTTGAGCGACTCGTGAGCGAGCGTACCCAAGCGCTGCAGCAGCGCAACGACGCGATGCGTCTGGTCCTGGACAACGTGGACCAGGGCTTGGCCACCGTCGTCCCGAGCGGTAGTCTCGCGCCAGAGCGCTCGCGTGCGTTCGACGAGTGGTTCGGCCAAGCAAACGACGCCGACACGCTCGCCGACCGCCTCGGCCAGCAAGACGAGGCTGCGCACGCGGCGCTACGCCTCGGCTGGGAGCAAGTTGTCGAGGGGTTCCTGCCACTCGATGCCGCGCTCGCTCAGATGCCGCGTCAAATTGCGGTGGGCGAACGCCAGTATGAGCTGACCTATCGGGGCATCAAGGAGGGCGAGGTACTGAAGGGGGTGCTGCTGGTCGTTTCGGACATCACTCTCGAGCAGACCCGCCGCAAACTCGTGCGCGAGCAAAACGAACTGATCTGTATCTTCGAAGCGGTGGCCCGCGATCGCACAGGATTCTTGGAGTTTTTTCGGGAAGGGGCGGCGCTGGTGCAGCGCGTCTGCGACCACAGCCTCCGCGACTCTCCGCAGGCGCTGCTCAGCTTGCACACGCTCAAGGGCAACTGTCGCGTCTTTGGGGTCCAGTCGGTGGCCGACCTTGCTCACGATGTTGAAAGCTCCATCGCCCGCTCCGGCGGGCTCCTGGACGCAGCACAGACTGAAGCCCTCAGGGCAGCGTGGAGCGACTTGGAGCGACGGCTCAGCGGAGTGCTTGGCGCCACTACGCGACCGCCGCTCGAGGTAACGGCGGACGACCTCGAGACGCTCAAGGTTTGGGCGCAGAAGCAGCTCCCCCACGCTCAGTTGCTGGACATCCTCTCGCAGCTTAAGGGCGAACGGGCCCTTGTCCGGCTTCAGCGACTAGCAGAGCAAGCCAAGGCTCTGGCTCGACAGTTGGGCAAAGGGGAAATTTCTGTTCAGATCGCCGCCCGAAGCGAGGTCAGGTTCGAGACCGAGCGCTGGGCCCCCTTCTGGGCGGCCTTCGTGCACGCGCTCCGCAATGCCGTGGATCACGGCCTGGAGCCTAGCGACGAACGAGCCGCACAGGGCAAACAGCCAGGCAGGCTAACGATAGAGGCGCAGAGCGACGGCCAGTACATCACGCTGGAACTTTCGGACGACGGACGCGGCATCGACTGGGCAGGACTGGCCCACAAGGCGCAGGCGCGTGGTCTTCCGCACACCACCGAGCTTGAGCTGACTGAGCTACTGTTCACACCCGGCCTGAGCACCGCCGCAACGCTGACCGAGGTATCGGGGCGCGGCATCGGCTTGGGGGCGGTACGCGCAGCGACAGGCGAGCTGGGCGGATCCATTCAAGTGGAGTCAGCCCCCGGCACAGGGACCACCCTGCGTTTCCGAATCCCGATATAGGACGCCCTGAAATCAACTTAGAGTACAAAGGTGTTCGAAACATCGCCAACAGTTAAGTCCGCTCACCGCCGGCCGTAATAGTCTCAGCAGCACATAGTCTCTGTGGGGGAGAGAGCGAAATGCAGGGAACGCACGTCGAGGATGAGAAAGCTGAGGCAGCTCCCGCAGGGGCTACGGCGGTGTCCGG
>JBDKJZ010000328.1:0-6617 GCA_039796375.1 Pseudomonadota bacterium | reverse complement strand
GTTGAGCATGGAGTTGGCATCTGACGGTGAAGGGGGAGAGCTGTTGATTCGTTGCGGAAAGGCGCTCCCAGAGGTTCCGCTCCGCCGCGCAGAGACTCCTCTGCCGACTCCCACGGAGCCCCTCGCCGTTCCGTTGGCGACGACAGCGCCGACCTCGGCGCAGCCCCCCACGGCGACCAGCGGTGCCACTCCAAGCGGCCCTTCCGCCCAGACGCACGCTCCGCCGCCACCTGTTTCGCCGAGCTCCCCCGCCTTGTGCCAACCCGGGGGCTCCCGTGAGTGCTTGGGTGCCGGGGCCTGCGTCGGGATGCAGATTTGCGATTCGTCCGGGCAGTCATTCGGCGCATGCAGCTGTGGGGTGTCTGCTCCCGGGGTGTCTGCTCCCGGGGTGTCTGCTCCCGGGGTGTCTGCTCCCGGGGTGTCTGCTCCCGCGGTGTCTCCCTAAGCGATTGCTCGGGGGTCAGCCCACGCCGGGTGCAGGTGGGGGCAAGCTCGACACGCGGGTCAGCGCGGCGTTAACACTTTCGAAATCCAGCGGTTTGTCGAGGCGCGGATTACGCACCGTGCCGAGGAATTCGCGGTCCTCATCCGTAAACGCTCCGCCGCTCATGAAGATCATGCGTTCTGCGCGGCGGGGGTGCTTAGACTGTAGCTCCCGGTACACATCGATGCCGCTCAAGTCCGGCATCATCAGGTCGCAGAACACGACATCGAAGTCTTCCCGCGCGAGCAGCGCCAGCGCGTCACGACCGCTGGTCAGGAGCGTGACCGTGTTCCCCGTGAGCAGACGACGCATCGACCGGCCGATCATTGGCTCATCGTCGATGACCAAGATCCGCAGTCCTTGCTGGCTGGGCTGGGATTCGGGGGCGCGCCCCAACGATTCCGGCTGGGAGTCCCGGGGTGCCTGCGGCAGTATCACCCGAAACAGAGTCCCTCGACCAGGCACGGTCTCAAGCTCCAACGTACCGCCGGTCGCCTGAATAATGTCGCGACAGATGTACAGTCCTAGCCCCGTGCCTTCTCCGGGAGGCTTGGTGGTGAAGAACGGTTCGAAGACTCGCTCACGCACCTCGGGGGTCATGCCCGGCCCCGTGTCTTCCACTTCAGCTACAATTCGCCCGCCAGGGTCAACGTACGTTCGGAGTGTGATCCGATGTTGGGTCGCGCTGCCCCCTTTCCGAATTGCTTGAGCAGCGTTGACAATCAGGTTCAGGAAGACCTGACCCAGGTGTGAAGGGTTAGCGAGCACTTGCGGAACGTTCTGGTACTCCCGATGAAGAGCGGCGCGGTGCCTGACAGCCGCCTGGGCCATTCTAATGCTGGAGTCCATCACCCTCTGCAGGTTCACGCTCACCGGCGCGTCCTCCGAGGGGCGCGAGAACGTCTTCAGGCCACGCACGATATCGCGCACTCGGGCAGCTCCGTCGAGCGCCTCGTCGAGCAGCTCGTTTCTCGCGGCGACGCTCAGCGCCGAATTGCCGCGCAGCAGCGTCAGGTTGTTGAGCAGATAGGTCAGCGGGTTGTTGATCTCATGCGCGACGCCGGCGGCCAACGTTCCGAGCGTCGCCAGGCGATCCGACTGCATCACCCGCGCTTGAAGGGCCTTGCGCTCCGTGATGTCGACCAGGACGGCCGCCCATAGGTCTTTGCTGATGCTCTGGCGTCGCGCGCTGGCTTCAAACCAGCGCTGCGGTGGTCCGATGAAGCGCCCCTGCCAGAGTATTGGCCCATCGCCTTCGACCTCGGCTGTTCGGAGTGCAGCCAGAAGCTGGGCTCTATCTTCTGGGTGGATAGCATTCAAGAACAGCTCTGGAGAGTCGCAGACAAGGTTGGGGTCGAGTCCAAGCATGTCTGCCGCCCGCGCCGCCAAGTAGGGGACCTCGAAATAGTCGCCGGCGAGCGCAGGTCGGTAGCGGAACTGCACCAGCACCCCGGGCACGTTTGCGGCCAGCCCGCTGAGGCGCGCTTCAGTCGCAATCAACGCTTGGCGCGTGTCGTTGACCTGTGCAGTTCGTAGCTCCACTAGACGCCCGAGCTCCTGCCTTTGAAGGTCGTTGACTCGCTGCAGACGAGCGTTCTCATCGACCAGCTCCTTCTGGCGTACGGCTTTCAGGACTACCTCGCGGAGCCTCTCTGCGCTCACCGGCTTCGCGAGGTAGTCGTGGGCGCCTGAGCGTAACGCCTGTGATGCGGTTTCGACTGTGGGTTCGCCCGTGACTAAGACCACGCGCGTGTCGGGCCAGCGTTCAACGATGGTTTCGAGCAAGCCCACGCCGTTGGTTCGTGGCAGGATGATGTCCGAGACCACGACATCAATCGCTTCCGACTCCAGGATGGAGATGGCCTCCAGAGCGTCGGCGGCGGAGAATACCTCGTAGAGATCGAGTTTCAAGAACAGCGCAAAGGTGCGCCTTACGCTATATTCGTCATCAACAATGAGAACTTTTTTCGGCATCCAAAACCCGCCGCGGCTAGAATAACGGATTGCGGAGCTTTAGGAACCGTTAGTTTTGCGCAGAACCCAGACAGCACCACTGGTGCTCTTAAGCCAGCGGCGCAGCGAGCTCCGCTGGGGCCTGACGAGTTGACCTAGGCGAGTTCGGTCGCACCTACATGGGGACGCCTAGGTCCCGGTGGGTACCGGGGCGTGTCGAGCCACGCCGAGCTTGTCAGAGGGCAGCCCCGCTGCCGACTCGTGGGGCGCTGTCGGCAGGGGTGCGCCTGAGGGCGGGAAATGCGGGGCCGGGCTTTGCATAGAGATAACCTTGCAACAGGTCGCAGCCCAGCTGTAGCAGCATGCGCTCTTCGTCCTCAGTTTCTACACCTTCCGCGACCACTATGGATCCCATGTCCCTACAGAGGGAGGCGACCGTGCTGACCAGCTTCTGTTTTGTCAGGCTGAGGTGAACGTCTCGCACGAGGAGCATGTCCAACTTGACGATATCTGGTTCTAGTATGGCGAGGGAGTTCAGCCCCGCGTAGCCCGAACCCAGATCATCGATCGCTATCCGAAATCCAAGTCGGCGCAGCTCTTGGATGGTCTCGGGGGCATTGGAGATCTGGGGCAAGCCCGCTCGCTCAGTGATCTCGAGCACGACTCGAGAGGCGTGCTGGGTGAGCAAACACTCCGGATCCAAGAGTAAAGGATCGGTGAGGTCCATCGGGTGCAGGTTCACAAACAATGTGGCCTCTGACTCGCTCTCAGCTAGCGGAATCGGAGCGATTGCTCGAATCTTGCGTCCCAAGTCAGTCGTTCGATGCAGTAGCTCGGCGGCGTGCAGCAGGGACAGTGGTGAAGGAAAGGCTGCGTCCCCGCTCCTCAGCAAGGCTTCATATCCATAGAGCCCGCCGCCGCGGGAGAGGATGGGCTGATAAGCCATCGTGATGGTTTCTAGGGCTCGTTCGAAGTGAGCTTCGATGCCCGCGAGGTCACGCGCTTCGTAGTGGTCGTTACCTAGCTCGTGGGACAGTGTTCTCCTCGCGCGGGCGAGCTTGCAGACTCGGCCGGCCTCGTCAATTGTCGCGAGCAGGTCTGCAGGCGCCACTGGCTTCGTCAGGTACTTGTAGGCGCCGTACTCCACGGCCTTGACAGCCGTTTCGACCGCAGGCTGGCCGGTGATCAACACCACGGGGACGTCGAGGTCGTGGCCCCGAATGCTGCGTAGGAGCTCCACGCCGTCCATCTGAGGCATCGCGATGTCGGTCAGTACCACATCGAACCGCTCCTTTTCGACCCGCTGTATGGCGGCGAGTCCGCTGCTAGCGGCTTCAACCCGGTGGCCGCGCGACTCCAGGAGTGCCCCAAACGAGCGGAGCAGCGTCGGGTTGTCATCGACCAGCAGCACGTGCCAGCGTCCGACGGACCGCTTCGAGGGGGGAGTGTCTTCGTGGGTCATGGTGTTTTTCCGGCCGCTGGGAGTAACGGCCGCGCACCGTGCGGCATAAGCTGCTGAAATTCGCGCTGGTTATCGGCCCAAAGATCCGCACACAGTGCGCCTATGACTTTGACGCAGCTCCGTCGTTCAAGCGCCGGTCAGCCCGTTTCGGCTCGCGGCGGGTTCCTGCCCACAAGTCGGGCAGAGATGCAGGCTCGCGGTTGGGACGAACTGGATATTCTTATCGTCTCGGGGGACGCGTACGTCGACCACCCCGCCTTCGGGCCGGTGCTGATCGCGCGCTTCCTTGAGGGGCGCGGCTTTAAGGTTGGCTTCATCGCTCAGCCGGACTGGACCAGCCCCGCTGACGTGGCGCGCATGGGGCGGCCGAGGCTGTTTGTCGGCGTGAGCGCCGGCAACCTCGACAGCATGCTGAACAAGCTGACAGCCCAGCGCAAGACCCGCGAAGAAGATCAGTACAGCCCAGGAGGAGGCACGGGCAATCGTCCTAATCGCGCGTCCATCGTCTATTCGAACCTGTGTCGCCAAGCGTTTGGAGACGTCCCGATAGTGCTCGGGGGAATCGAAGCGTCGCTGCGGCGCATCGCGCACTTCGACTACTGGTCCGATAGCGTACGCCGCTCGATCCTGCTGGATGCAAAAAGTGACCTGTTGGTCTTTGGGATGGGTGAACGACCCGTCTGGGAGATCGCCCGCCGCCTTCATGCCGGCGAGAGCGTACAACAGCTGTGGGACGTGCGCGGAACAGCACACGTGGTTCGTGGCAAGACGCTTGAGGCGCATCTTCAGAACCCAAGTCGCTACACCACGGACGGCAAGGTCGTCATCTTGCCCAGCTACGAGGAAGTCTCGTCTGACAAGCGCGCGTTCGCCAAGATGAGCGGCGCCTTTCAGCGGGAGACGAATCCTGGCAACGCTCGGCCAATGCTTCAGGTTCATGGGTCTGAGGCCGTGTATTTCAACCCACCGGCGGAACCCCTTGAAGAAGCACAAATGGACGATCTGTATGATCTGCCGTTTGTCCGCGCGCCGCACCCAAGCTACACGCAGCCGATTCCGGCGTTCGATACCGTCAAGCACTCGATCGTGACCATGCGTGGCTGCTTCGGAGGTTGCTCGTTCTGCAGTATTACCGAGCACGAAGGCCGCGTGATTCAGAGTCGATCCGCAGAGAGTGTTTTGCGTGAGGTCCGTGCTCTCCGGCGAATGCCCGACTTTCGCGGCACGATCACCGATCTGGGTGGACCGACGGCGAACATGTATCAGCTCGCCTGCAAGAGCGAAACGATCGAGAAAGCCTGCCGGCGCTTGTCTTGCGTGCACCCCAAGGTCTGCGAGAACCTGACGACGGACCACCAGCCGCTCATCGATTTGATGCGAAGCGTCCGCAAAGAGAAGGGGATCAAGAACGTCTTCATCGCTTCAGGGGTTCGCTACGATCTCGCGGAACGCAGTCCGGAGTTCGTTCGCGAACTGGCGCGCCATCACACTGGGGGAATGGTCAGCGTAGCGCCCGAGCACAACGACCCCGGCGTGCTCGATAAGATGAAGAAACCCCCGATCGAAAGCTACGAGCGCTTCGCGAAGACCTTCTGTGAAGCGAGCGCGGCGGCAGGGAAAGAGCAGTACCTGATCCCCTATCTCATTACCGGGCATCCCGGATCTGAGCTGAAGGATACGATTGAGCTCGCGCTGTACTTGAAGCGCAACAAGTTGCGTCCGCGTCAAATTCAGGACTTCATCCCCACACCGATGAGCATGGCGACGGCCATGTACTACACAGGTCTAGACCCGTTCTCTCTAGAGCCTGTCTACTCAGCCAAGAATCTTCGCGAAAAGAAGATGATGAAGGCGCTGGTGTTTTACTGGGACTCACAGCACTGGCCGCTGGCTCGGGAGGCTTTGATCAAGGCAGGGCGAAAAGATCTCGTTGGTCGCGCTCCTGAGTGCCTCGTGCCTCCCGACTGGGGCAGCACAAGAAGCACACCGAGCAAGCGACCGCAGCCGCCAGCCAAGAGAGGCAACCCAGGCAGCGAAGGGCCAACGCACAGGCCGCGGCTGGCGAAGGGTTAGGGGTGACCAAACGCTGGCGGCGCCCGGTTCGCCTTGCGCTAGCGGTCGAGTGAGAATACGAGCTTCCGCATGCTGCAGATCAGCGGATTGAGTAAATCCTTCGGACCCCAGGCACTCTTCTCCGACGTGACCCTCCAACTCAACGTGGGGTCGCGGTACGGCTTGGTGGGGGCCAATGGAGCAGGCAAGACCACCTTCCTGCGGATCCTGACCGGTGACGAGAGCCCAACGGATGGCGAGTTTGTGTTGCCTAAGCAGGTGCGCGTCGGGGTGCTTCGGCAAGACCGCTTCATGGCCGACGACCAGGCCATCATTGAGCTAGCGATGATGGGTGAACCCGACGTCTACGCGGCTCTAAAGGAGCAGGGGCAGCTGGCCGATGGGCACGCCGGAGCTGGGCCCGAGCGCCTAGCGGAGTTGCAGGAGTTGATCGGGACCCGCAATGGTTACTCACTCAAGTCCAGGGCGAGCGCGGTGCTAGTGGGCCTGGGCATCCCAAGTCAGTCGCTGGAGCAACCCCTATCGACTCTGTCGGGTGGGTTCAAGCTTCGGGTGCTCTTGGCCCAGGTGCTTGTGGGAGAGCCAGAGGTGCTCCTGCTCGATGAGCCGACCAACCACTTGGATATTCTCTCGATTCGTTGGCTC
>JBDKJZ010000327.1:0-6633 GCA_039796375.1 Pseudomonadota bacterium | reverse complement strand
ATCGGCGGAACAGCGGAAGAGGCTGCCGCCGCCTACATCAAGGCCCACATGAAGAAGCCCGTCGCAGGGTTCATCGCGGGCACCACGGCTCCTCCTGGGAAGCGGATGGGGCATGCAGGCGCTATTATCAGCGGCGGCAAAGGCACCGCGGCCGATAAAATCGCTGCGCTGGAAGCGGCGGGCGTCAAAGTCGCGCCATCGCCCGCAGAGATGGGGACTACCCTGCAGAGCCTCCTCTAGGCCCGATATCGAAACGAGCCGCTGGCGCAGACTGGAAGGACCACCGTGGCCATTGAACGAACGCTGTGCATGATCAAGCCCGATGCCGTCGGAAGTAGGAAACAAGGAGCGATACTTCAGCACATCCTTGACGATGGCTTCGAGCTCTTGGCCATGCGGCAGCTCCGTTTGAGCAAGAGGATCGTGGAGGCTTTCTACGCTGTGCACACGGCTCAGCCGTTTTTCGGGGATCTGGTGGAGTTTATGAGTAGCGGCCCGGTGGTGGTCGCCGCCCTCCAGCGGGAAAGCGCGGTCGCCCGCTATCGTGCGCTGATCGGGACCACCAATCCGCTCAAGGCCGCCCCGGGCAGCCTCCGGCAGCTCTACGGGGAGAGTATCGATCGAAACGCTGTCCACGGCTCCGACTCCGTCGAGAATGGGCTAGTGGAAGTCTCCTTCTTCTTCGCGGGAGTGGAGCTCGGTTGAGCGGCTACGGTGCGCTGCGAGATGCGCTCGGCTCGGTTCAGAACCTTGAGCACCTGCTCAGGTCGCGAAACGTAGCACCGAGGGCCATCTCGCAGGTACTGCCGGATGTACACGCCTGCTGTGAACCGCTGCTCAGTGAGCTCGCCGCATTTCGCGACCGTATCTCCCCTGGGCTCGAACCCAATGCGGTTACCGCTTTGGTTGATGGACTCAGAGACCAGGTCACGGCGCTGGAAATAGCGACTGCGCTAGCCCTAAAGAAACAGGTCAATGCGAGCTCAAGACTGAAACTTGAGCGACAAGTGATTCAAGTGACTCGTCACTTCTCGGGCGCCCTCCCCTTGGCGGAGTTGCTCGCTGAGGCACGCCAACCAAGGGTCGCTCCCGTGGATTTTCGAGAGCTGCTTGAGCTAAGCCGCAGAGAAGACCAGCCGCACACTCCAGGCGCACGCCAAATCACCGCTAGACTGCGTTCGATGGTCACGGAGGCGCCAATCTACGGTAGCCCGCGCTTGGTGTTGGGCCTCGTCGGGATCCTTGGCTCAGGACTGAACTCAGACAACGAGACCCCTCGTGTCGGAGTGATTCTCTCTGAGCCTAGTCGCGGCGTGTACAGCGCAGAGATGGTCACCACTGAGCTAGAGGGAATCGGGTTTCCTCTGCGTCTTCCGCCCTCGCTCGCGATCTCCGCGAGCTGCGCAGTCGCCGCGGCGTCCAGCGTAGGAATTCACTGCGAAATGCAACCGGGAGCGACTCGTCTCACTTGGGCGGCTTGAGGGCTTGCGACCGGCGTCCAAGCTGGCTAAACCCCTGACCATGTCTGATAATCGTGCCCTGGTCGAAGCCGCCTTCGCGGACCGACAGCTGCTTTCTGAGCCCACTTACAAGCGCGCCGTTCTGGACACCGTCGCCGCACTGGACGCGGGTCAGCTCCGTGTCGCGTCGCAAGATGGGCCCGGGGCGTGGACGACCCACGCTTGGATTAAGCAGGCGGTGTTACTGTATTTCGGAGTGACTGAGATGCAGCAGCTCAAGTGCCCGCCGTTTGAGTTTTACGACAAGATTCCCCTGAAGCAAAACCTCGAAGCCGCGGGTGTCCGCGTGGTCCCACCGGGAACCGTGCGCTACGGCGCGTTCTTGGAGCGTGGCTGCGTCGTGATGCCAGGCTACGTCAACATCGGGGCGTACGTCGGGGCGGGCACCATGGTCGATACCTGGGCTACGGTGGGTTCTTGCGCGCAGATCGGGAAGAACGTGCACCTGTCGGGCGGCGTCGGAATTGGCGGGGTGCTGGAACCCCCGGGGGCTCAGCCGGTGATCGTCGAGGACGGAGCGTTCGTCGGCTCACGGGCGATTATCGTTGAAGGCGTGATCGTCGAGGCCGAGGCGGTCATCGGCGCGGGGGTGACCTTGACCGCTTCGACGCCTATCGTCGACGTCAGCGGCGCCGAACCGAAGGAGTTCCGCGGGCGGGTCCCTGCGCGCAGCGTCGTCATCCCCGGAATGCGACCCAAGCGGTTCCCTGCGGGCGAGTTCATGGTTCCTTGTGCCCTGATCATCGGGGAACGTCGTCCCAGCACCGACAAGAAGACCAGCCTGAACGAGGCCCTGCGCGACTTCAACGTGCCCGTTTGAACCAGCGCGCGTGCCTCCCCAAGCTTCTGGGCAGTTTGTTCGGCGTTCATGCTAAAGGGACTCAACAGTCGTGAGTGATCCTATCAAAAATGCCAGCTCGACCGATTCCGTCCACGCCGGGACCGAGCAGACAAGACCCCACAATACTCTTGCTCCAGGTATCGCCCAAACCGCGACCTTTACTTTCGCAAACACGGCGGACCTTGTTCAGTACATGCAGGGCCACGACAAGGACCCGGATCGCGAAGAGTATGGGCGCTACGGGAACCCGACGGTGCGCGAGCTTGAGAAACGGGTCGCCGCAATCGAGGGTGCTGATGATGCCTTGGCGTTCTCCAGCGGTATGGCCGCGATTACGACCGCAATTTTCTCGCTGACACAGGCAGGCGATCACGTTGTGCTGTTCAGTGACTGTTACCGCAGAACTCGCCAGTTCGTCTCGAAGACCCTCGCGAAGTTCGGTGTCACCAACACACAAATCCCCGCGGGAGATATCGCCGCGCTTGAAGCGGCGATCCGCCCAGAGACTCGCTTGGTGATTACCGAATCGCCAACGAATCCATACTTGTTCTGCGTTGACTTGGAGCGGGTGACCGAGGTCACCAAGCAGCATCGCCGCGTGAAGGTGATGATCGACTCTACGTTCGCGACCCCCATCAACTACCGCCCGCTAAAATATGGGGTCGACGTGGTTGTTCACTCCGCTACCAAGTATCTGGGCGGACACAACGACGTGCTGGGCGGACTGGTCGTGGGTCCTTCACACTTGATTTCTCTGTTTCGCGAGGCCCGTGGGGTCCTCGGAGCAGTGCTGGATCCTCACGCGGCGTTCTTGATCGGTCGGGGCCTGAAGACTCTCAGCCTCCGGATCGAGCGGCAGAATCAGACCGCCTTCACGCTAGCCCGCCTCCTTGAGGCGCACCCCAAAGTGGAGAGAGCTTTCTACCCAGCGCTAGAAAGCCACCCGTCCCACGAAGTCTACAAGCGGCAGATGCACGGCGCCGGCGGTGTCATTAGCTTCATCGTCAAGGGCGGAGCCGACGCCGCTTCCCGTGTCGTCGACGGCTGCAAGATCGCCAAGATCGCCCCATCGTTCGGCGGAGTAGAAACGCTGATCGACCAACCCCGGTATATGAGCTACTTCGAGCTGGACGAGCAGCAGCTAGCGGAGGTCGGCATCGATCCCGCGCTGATTCGGCTCAGCGTTGGCGTCGAAGACACCGACGATATCGTCGCGGACGTTCTCGGCGCGCTGGATCGCGCCTAGGCTTGCCCCGGACATCAGTCGGTAGCCACGCCGTCTGCACCCATCGACTGGCGAGCGTCCGCGTTTGGGAGAGCTCAGTCGGTTCGGAGACGAACCTGGCGGGCGTCCGCCTGCAGGCGTAACCGACGTTACAGCAGAGCCTTGAGCGATGAACACCGCTTCATGGGTCAGCCTCCGAATACAGCGAGGTCGCGTGCTACGACCGGGTTTCTCGAGTTCTCCCCTGTTGGCGCCAGGGACTGGTGATGACGCCCCATTGTGGGTAAGGGTTGGCCTTTCTACGCCCAAACAGAACTTTGTCGGTCACACTCCGTACTCCGGGGGAACGGGGTTAAAGATGGATGGGAGTTTGCAGGCGGTGACGAACCTCTCAGACGGGGTGACTGTGCTCCCCATCGGTGCGCCGGAGGCCACGGAAGACATCAGCACCGACGGGGCCATTCGCGCTGCGGTGAGTAGTGGGGACCTTCGACGAGCTGCTGCCCTCTGCGCCCAGAAGTATGGCGCTCCCATTGGCCGCCTCTGCATGGCGATGCTGGGAAGCCAAAGCGAAGCCGAGGAATTGGCTCAGGAGACGCTACTGGCAGCTTTGGTCAACCTCGAGAGCTGCGTCGAAGGGAACTATCGGGCGTGGCTGCTCGGCATTGCTCGTAAGAAGTGTCTAAAGACTCTGGAACGACGGAGAGTTCACCACGCCAAGTTGTTTCTAGTCCCCGGCGCAGAAGACGCAGCCAGCGCCGATCACTTTCTACAACTCAAACAGCGCGCCGATCGGGCCCGAGCAGCGCTCGAACAAATCAAGCCAACGGAGCGGGAGGCTCTCTTGCTGCGCTACGTGGGTGCCTTGAGTTTCAAGGGTATCGGCGAGGCCTGCGGCGTCCCTGAGGCGGCCGCCCGCAAGCGCGTCTCGCGAGGGCTTTGTCGTCTGCGGGATGTCTTGGCGAAATCGGAGGAACTGTGAGCGACCCCAACAACGAATGCCGCGCAGTGGAAGAGAGGCTCGCAGAGCTGCTGGAGCTACTCGCTGCTGGCCAGGGGCTGGCTCCACTGAGCGAGGCCGACGTCCGACTCGTCGAACACATCAGCGACTGTGACCGTTGTCGTGATCTCCGCTTCGAAGCCGAGCGAAGCATCGATCAGATCACCGCCACAGGAGCTGACTTCGAGCTTCCGCCCGACTTTGAGGCGCGCCTCTTCGCGAAACTACACCTCCGTGAAACAGCGCCCCCAGGGCACGTGCCCAACGCAGGCTCGCCGCAACCTCAAGCGGATGACCATGCCAAAGTTAGCCTACCTGATGAGCACACGGCGCAGACGCACCTGGAGTCGACCCCTGCGCTACCTGAAAACATCACTGCGCTACCTGAAAACATCACTGCGCTACCTGAAAACATCACTGCGCTACCTGAAAACATCACTGCGTCGAACTCCGCGAAAGCGCCCGCGACCGCGCTCGAAACCCCAAACAATCACTCGGCTCGGGCACAGAAGGCTCGACCTTCAGTCACGGTCGTAGTGCTAGCGACACTCGCTGTGGCCGCGGCTATCGGACTCTATTTCCGCTCTAGTGGGCGGCCCGCTGCGCATGATGGACATGCGGTCTCGAGCGCGTGGAGTGGTACCGTCAGTCAGGTTGAGCGCAGCTACGGGAGCGCTGATGGATTAGTGGCGTGCCAGGAGGACACCTGCAGGAACTTGAGCGACGGCGATCCAGTTGAGCCCGGTGACGAGGTACGCACTGATGGACGGACGCGTACCCTATTGTTGCTTAGAGACGGCAGCAGCATCGCGCTCAACCGAGAAACCTCGCTCAGGTTGCTCGCCGAGCAAGAACGTAGCGTGCGACTCGAGCGAGGGGGAATCGTCGCTGACATCCTGAAACATGAGGGGGAAGTCGCGACGGTTCACCTGCCCCTGGGTCGCGCTAGCGTGCTTGGGACCAAGTTCGCGCTTCACGCCACTAGCGACGCCGTAGCTGTCGGCGTCAGTCGTGGCGAGGTTCGGCTCGAAGACGCTCAACGACGGAGCATCTCGGTTCGCGCTGGCCAAGAGGGCCGTCTCGCACGCGATAGTGCTCCGAGGGCGTCTACACTGACACAGCTCAGTGAGTCGTTCGAGTGGAGCGACCGAGCCTTTGCCAAACAAGAAGAACAAGTGCGTTCAACCCGGGGCCTGGGCGAGCTTCGAGCTCAAAAACCCGGCGAAAAAGATGAGCGCGCTGGCGCGGTCAGCTTGACCCGACACAGCGTAAAGATTCGGCTCGTCGACAACCTTGCCCGCACCGAAGTTGAGGAGGTCTTCACGAACCACACCAACGATGTGCTTGAGGGGATCTTTCGTTTTCCCTTGCCGGCAGACGCGAAGATCGAACGCCTGGCCTTGGAGGTGGACGGACGTTTAGAGGAGGGCGCTTTCGTAGAGCGGGAGAGAGCCTCAGCCATTTGGCGGGGCGCGATCGTGAACTCCCACCACCGAATCGCTCAACCGCTGCATTCGGATGAAATTGTCTGGGTGCCAGGTCCGTGGAAAGACCCAGCGCTCCTAGAGTGGCAACGCGGCGGACGCTTTGAGCTGCGGGTGTTTCCAATCCCTAAGCAGGGCTCACGCCGGGTCGTGCTCGCCTACACTCAGATGCTCCCCCCTGCGGGCAGCGTGCGACGCTATAGCTATCCACTGGCGCATGATCCCAGCGGCTCAACCCGCGTGCAAGAGTTCAGCGTCGATCTCCAGGTGCGCGGCCACGAGGGAGGAGTGCAGGTTGGGGGTTACGCTCTCAATCGCCTCGCGGAGGACAATGGGGTCGCGCACTTGGCTTTTCAAGAGAGCGGCTTCGTTCCGCGGGGTGACCTGGAAGTCGAGTATTCGTTACCGAGCGATCGTTCGGAGCTGAGTAGCTGGGTCTATCGCGCCGAGCCGGACGCGCCGACCCTCTCAGGTTCGGCGGCTCCGAGCGTTCTTGGCGACGAGAGCAGCTACGTCGCGATCTCCGTGCGACCAAACTTGCCACGTTGGGACACCGATCGGCG
>JBDKJZ010000326.1:0-6652 GCA_039796375.1 Pseudomonadota bacterium | reverse complement strand
ATTGTTCGTCGAGCTGAGCGAAGAAATTGAAGAGGGGCGCGCCCTCTACAAGAGTCGCGTTTCGCCCGATCTATACCACCGCAACCTCTATGATCGGGCGCTGGTGGATATCCTCGTTCGGTCCAAAGCGCATGTCCGCTCAGTGATGTGGTGAGTGTCGCACGTCATCATCGTGCCGGCGGGGATCCGTAAGGTCCGCGTCGACAAGCTCTTGAGCGAACACATCGAGGACGTCTCGCGCGCAACTATTCAGCGCTGGATTGGCGAAGGGCGCGTCCTTATTAATGGCCGGTCGTGTCGAGCTAAGGACACGGTCAGCGCCGGCGCCAGCCTGGACGTCACGCCGGGGGAGGCGCCGCTCACGCGAGCGGAGCCCGAGCCAGATGTGCAGTTTGAGGTGCTCTATGACGACGAGCACCTCGTGGTGGTGAACAAACCCGCCGGGCTCGTTGTGCACCCAGCCCGTGGGCATCAGACGGGCACGCTCATTAACGGACTGCTCGCTCGCCCCGGGTTCGGGCGGCCGCCTTCCGACGAGCGCGATAGCGCGGGCTATTTGAGGCCCGGGCTGGTGCACCGCATCGACAAGGACACTAGCGGGATCCTGGTTGTGGCGAAAGACGCGAAGGCGCGCGAAGGCCTGAAGGCGCAGTTCGCCGCGCACAGCATCGAGCGCAGGTACCTCGCGCTCACGCTCGGAGTGCCGAAGCAGGGGCGGATCGAGACGGGGCACGGGCGTCATCCTCGCAGTCGCCTGAGATTCACCTCGAAGACCGATGGGGGACGACGCGCAGTGACGCATGTCGCGCTCAAGCAGGCGCTCGCGAAGGGGACCGCGTTGGTCGAGTGTCGCCTGGAGACGGGACGGACCCACCAGATCCGCGTGCATCTCGCGGAGCAAACACAGACGCCTATCTTGGCCGACGCGCTGTACGGTCGAAGACCCGCGGACTCTGAGCTCTTGAGCTGGTGCGATGAGATCGGCCGGCAGGCGCTGCATGCCCATGTCCTCGGTATTGTCCACCCGCACACGGGTGCAGCGCTTCGTTTCGAAGCACCGCTCCCGGCGGACATGGCGCTTCTGCTAGGGCGCTTAGCCGGGTAGCTCGCTCGCCTTGGAACTACGGAGTAGTGAGGGAAAGCGTAGACGAAGCCAGAACAGCGCGATGAACCCCACGAGCACGGCCCACCAGAGGGTCGCCAGGCGGATCAGCAACATGCTTGAGGTGGCCGCCGCGTGCGTCACCGTAGCGACGCGAGTTAGCTGCTGTTGGATCAGCGTTTCGGTGACACCTAGCCCTCCCGGCACTGGGATGAGCGCGCCGGCTAAGGTGGCCGTCGCATAGAAGAACACCGCGTGCAGAATCGGCACCTCGGCGTGAAAACCCAACAACAACAAATATAGAGCGAACCCTTCTGACGCCCAGCCCACCAAGCTGAGCGCGCTCGGCCAGAGCAGGGCGCTAGGTGAAGCGAGGGCTTGCAAGCGACGGTAAGCCTCGCGCAGTCGCAGGACCATAGGAGCCAGGAGTCCCCGCTCCAGTCGAGTGAACAACCATAGGGTCGGCGTCTCCCAGAAGATCGCGACCAGCCCCGTGCCCACTGCTGCGGCTCCGAACAAAGCCCACACGAGGCCTCCCGGGAGGGTTAAGCTGCCAAGCAAGATGAGGGCGACGATCGCGATGACGTCGGTCAAGCGCTCTGCGATCACGATCGGCGCGCTGCGCTCAGGCGGGACCCCGTGGGTCTGCGCCAACACAGCGCTCTTGAAGACCTCACCCAACTTGCCCGGGGTGACCGTCAGCACGAACCCGGACAAGAAGATCAATAGGGAGTCGAGGGGCCGTACCCCATCGATCCTCAGCAAGCGCAGGTAGTACTGCCACTTGAGGAAGCGCAGCAAGTAATTGAAGCTCGACAACGCGAGAGCCGCGCCCAGCGTCCACCATCGAAAATCGGTCAGGCTCGCGGCGATTTGTTGGTAGCCCGCGAACACCACGAAGCCTCCATAGAGTCCGACGCCGAAGAGCATCGCCCACAGAATTTTTCTTAGCTCGAGTTTCATCGTCGCGACCGGATTCGGGAGATGAAGAAGACCAACCCGAGCACGGCCGCGCCGCCTCCGAGGCTCGCGATGCCCCAAGCCGGCCAGGCGTACTGGCCTTGGGCGAGTCCCGGAGCGGGGCGCTCAAGCACCACTTGAGAAGTGGCGTGAGGCTCGCTACTGCCTTCCGTGCTGGCGATGGGACTGCCTTGGCGGGTCATCGGCCCCGGCTTTTGCCACGATAGACGGATTTCGCCACGGAAAAAGCTGCTAGGCTCCGCGCTCTTGTCCGGCCCCTCTCAGCGTACGCTTGGAAATGACACAACACTCAGTCTCCGCAATCTCGCCTGTGCCCTCAGACACCGAACTGCTTGAGCGCTGCGCTGCCGCTTGCACCCGCTTGAAAGCACAGGTGGGGCAAGTCGTGGTCGGTCAAGAGGACGTGCTCGACGCGATGTTGGTCGTGCTGCTTGCGCGGGGGCATGCTCTTTTGGTGGGGGTGCCGGGCTTGGCCAAGACGCTGCTCGTGTCTTCGGTGGCCAAAGCCCTCCACCTTTCTTTTGGCCGTATTCAGTTCACGCCTGACCTACTGCCGGCTGACATTACCGGCACAGATGTCCTGAACGAGGTGGAGACCGCGATGGGCACCCGCCGTGAGCTGTCGTTCATGGCCGGTCCGATCTTCAAGAACTTGGTCCTCGCGGACGAAATCAACAGAACACCTCCGAAGACTCAGGCGGCGTTGCTCCAAGCGATGCAGGAGCGCTGCGTGACTGTCGGCGGAAACACCCACATATTACCCCCGCCGTTTCAGGTGTTTGCGACTCGCAACCCGATCGAGCAAGAAGGCACCTACCCTCTGCCAGAGGCGCAGCTCGATCGTTTCTTGCTTGAGATCCACGTCGGGTATCCGAGCGCCGACGAGGAGCTCGAGATCGCGCGCCGCACCACATCGGCGGATGTCCCGGTTGTGCAGCCAGTGGTCTCGGTAGAGGACGTGAATAGTTTTGGGGCGTTGATCCCGCGTATTCCAGTCGTCGACGAAGCGGTGAGTTTCGCAGTGAAGCTCGCCCGCCTGTCTCGCCCAGAGAATCCAGAGGCCCCCGACGAGGTGAAGCGCTACGTACGTTTTGGCGCCGGCCCGCGCGGTAGCCAGGCACTCGTCCTCGCAGCCAAAGCCCGCGCTGCGCTTCGCGGTGAGGCCGCTGCTGACCTCGAGGATGTTCGGCAGCTCGCCGTGCCCGCGCTTCGCCACCGATTGGTGCTTGGTTACCGCGCCGAAGCGGATGGTGTGCGCGACGCTGACGTCGTGGCTGCGGTGCTCAAGGCCGCGAACTCTTGAGGTGGTCCGACGTGAACGAGCGGCTGCACGAGTTGAAGCAACTGATTATTTCGGAGCTCGACTTGCGTGGAAAGACGGCCGAGGAAATTGATGCCGAGGCCCCGCTCTTCGGGGAGGGCCTGGGCTTAGACTCCCTCGACGCTCTGCAGCTGGCGGTGGCCATTGAAGAGCGCTATGAGGTCTCTCTGCCCGAAGGAGAAGCGGCTCGAGCCGTCTTCGCCAGTGTTCGTTCTTTGGCTCAGTACATTGAAGCCCAGAAAAACAGCGATCCAACCTAGTTGGAGGGCCCCGTGCGACTCGCCATAAGCTCGGTAGGCATGGTGTCTGCGTTGGGGGTCGGGAGCGCCCGGGGCTTCCAGCGTTTGCTAAACGGCGAGGTCGGCGTTGCCCCGCTGGGCGAAAGGCTCTCCGGACCCCAATCGGCTGGGGTCCTCCGCTGGGACTACTTCGCGGAGCATCACGTGGGGCTAGTCCCCGATCTCCCCGCGCTCTCCGACCGGGGAGCCGACACTGGTCGGGCCGTTCAGCTGGCACTGCTCGCAGCCAAAGAAGCCTTGGAACACAACGCTTGTACCTCCGAGTCGAACCTTCGCTGGGGGATCAGCGTGGGGACCACCGCGGCGGGGATGCTTGAGGCCGAGCCGCTGCTTGCGACGCTGGATGTTCGTGAGCCAACTGCGGAGAACCGTTCGTACTTCTCGGCGTACCCACTCGATTCGTTGGCGCACGCCTTGTCGCAGCAGCTACTGCCTCACGCGGTGAAGCTCTCCACCGTCTGTTCCGCGTGCTCCTCAGGCTCGGTCGCGATCATTCAAGGCGCGCGGTGGCTTCAGCAGGGTCTCGTCGATCGCGTGCTCGTGGGCGGCGTCGAGGCGCTCAGCTTCCTCACGCTCGCCGGTTTTCATGCGCTGGGTGTGGTCGACAGGGCGCCCAGTAGGCCCTTCGACAAAACTCGGGCAGGCTTGAATTTGGGCGAAGCCGCTGCGTTTTTGGTACTGCGGCGCGAGGGCTCGGAGGGGGCGTCAGGAGGGCCGCCGCTCGCGTATCTTTCCGGCTGGGCGCAGGGATCAGAGGCTCACCACATCACTCGCCCTGAGCCGTCCGCTACACGCGTGCTCGGGTTGATTGAAGAAGCGCTGGGTCGCGCGGGCCGACCCGCGGAGGCGGTAGACTATGTTCAGGCGCACGGCACCGGGACGCCGTTGAACGACCAGACAGAGGCCGAGGCGCTCGCCCGTTTGTTTCAGAAGTCGAGCCCGAGAGGAAAAGGCCAGCGGATGCCCCTCGTCGCCTCTAGTAAGGCTCAGCTCGGACACACACTCGGCGCAGCAGGCGCTGTGGGTGCTGTGATCAGCGCATTAAGTTTGGCGTTTGGCAAGTGCCCGAGGCAGCTCCAGACGGATTCCGAGTTTCCTCTGAACTTTGCCGGTGCAGCGGATGCGAACGAAGAATCGCTGCCACCTGAGGTCGTGCTGTGCAACGCCTTGGGCTTCGGAGGTGCGGACGCCGTCCTGGTCTTCGAGTCAGCCCAGTTGCGGTCGATGGCTGCCCAGCCTTTCAGGCGAAGGGTGCGCTTCTGTCCGCCGAGCCCCAGCGGCGACGGCGCGCTGATGGCGCTCGATTCTGAGAGGAGTCGCCGCTTCGCGCTCGACGCGGCCCAAGTCACCCACGCGACACAGCTGGTTCGAAGCGCGCACGCGGTGGTCGCCTCCAATCACGGGCTGGTCGTTGGTAACGCGCTCGGGAGCATGCAGCGCACCGCGACGTTTCTTTCGCGAGCGGCACAGAACCCGAGGCTTGCCGCCCCCGCTGAGTTTCCTCACCTGGTCCCCTCGTCGCTCGCCGGGTTACCGGCTGTGTATCACGGTCTGACTGGACCCTGCGTGACCGTGGTCCACGGCCTGCTGAGTGGTGAAGCCGCTCTCGATTTCGCGCTCGATTGCGTGGAGTTCGGCGAGTGCCCGGGGATCGTGTGTGCCGCGGTCGACGTCGCTGAAGCGGTGAAGCGCCGGTGGCTGCCGCATCTGGCGACGTCCGGTGACAGTCGTTCCGGTTCAGGGATTGCCCTTCAACTGCTCGGCGAGGACGAACCTCTGCCTCAGGCGCAGGCGACCTACACTCTTTACGGAAGGGGAAGTGGCTGCGGGCCGTTCCAACCCCCTGAGCTCGCGTCGCTCACGAATCTCACCGACTCGGGTGTCCTCCACGTCGTCGTCGGGGCGAGCGATGGGGAGTTTCGTCAGCAGCTGAACCAGGGCACGCTCAGGGCGTATTCGCCCAGGTACATTGAGGATCTTAGCGGCCGAAGCGCCACGGCTGCGCAGTTGGCGCTTCAATGGGTCTTTGAGAGCCGCGCGCGGCGCGTACTCCTGTGCGGCGGGGACTCGGGTCGTTGGTACTGGTGGCTGCTGGTCCGGTCCGAGGGCACGGAGGGCGCGAGCTGATGTGGCCGATCGAGGTGGTGGCCCGCGGTAGCGTGTCTGGGGCGGGGCTTGGCGACGCGAGCTACGCGTTAGCGCCCTTGGGTCACGCCGCACCGAGAGCCGTGCGCCTGGATGCGCGTCTGGGAGACCGAAGCTTCGGCACCCCGCCGGTCGCGCAGGTCGCGCTCCGAGCCGGCGCCGACCGGGTCGAACAGTTGCTGAGTCTGGCCGCCGGAGCGCTCAAGCGCGAGCTGGAGACTGCGCTCCCTCAGTACCGCGCGCTCAGAATTGGGCTCATCCTAGGGACGTCCGCAGGCAAGATGGACCGTCAAGAACAGTTGTTTCGGCTGCTTGAGACTGAGCCAGGGCGTGCAGCCGAGGACGCAGCCGGGGCGCCGTACGCCGCGACTCTCGATGGCCTCTCTGCGCAGCTGGGTATCGCCGCGAGGGAGCGCTGCCTCGTGCTCGGGGCGTGTGCTTCGTCGACCTTCGCCGTTGGACTTGGGGCGCGCTGGTTGGACGCGGGCTATGTGGATCTGGTGATCGCCGGCGGCGTCGACGCCTTGAGCGAATTGGTATGCGCGGGGTTCGAGTCGCTCGGAATCATCAGCGCAAATCCTTCGCCTTTCGGCGCCCACAGGGACGGGATGGCCCTCGGTGAGGCCGCGTGTCTGCTCGCGCTGCGCAGAGCGTCGTTCCCCTGGGTGCGTGGGTCGTTTCTACTCGGGTTCGGCTGTAGCTCGGATGCTCATCACGTTACGGCCCCCGAACCCACGGGTCGTGGGTTGGTCGAAGCGGCCCGTGCCGCGCTTGACGATGCTGGCTTGGCACCGACACAAATAG
>JBDKJZ010000325.1:0-6773 GCA_039796375.1 Pseudomonadota bacterium | reverse complement strand
AGTCCACTGAGCGTCGAGCGGACGCTCGATATCTTGTTACCAGTTATCGACGCCGTGGCCCACGCTCACGAGCGCCATGTCCTGCACCTGGATCTCAAGCCCAGCAACCTCTTCCTCACCGAAGACCACGCGGGTCGTCCCGTGACCAAGGTGCTCGACTTCGGAGTGTGCCAGCTGTCGGAAGTCGACGCGGATCTGGATCCCACGCGTCACGAACATTCGGGAACCCCCGAGTACATGTCCCCCGAGTCCCTAGAAACGGCTGAAGCTTCGCCCAAGAGCGACCAGTTCGCGCTAGCGACGATCATCTACGAGTGCGTCGCTGGCGCCAGCCCCTTTTCGAAGGTGGCGTCGCTGCGCGACATGATGATGATGAAGAAGTCCGGGCTCTATCAGCCGCTGTCGATCGCGAGCCCGCACGCGCCCCGAGAGCTGAGTGACGCTGTTCGTCGCGGCATGGCACCGAACCCCCAAGACCGCTTCGCTAGCGTGCAAGATTTCGGGCTGGCGCTCCGCGCGCTCGCGAGCTCGATGCCGACGCGCCGCAGCTGTCGCGCAGCGGGATAGCGCAAAGGCTGAGGTTGTGGATTTTAGTGAGTGGCACCACAGAGCCACGCTTGACCCTGCTCAGCCGCTTTTGCGAATTGCCCGCGTACAGTCCGTTTGCGAGCTCCCGGCACACTACACCAGGTTCATCACAGGCGTTCTGGCTGCCTTGACGACACCAGTTAGGTTCAAGCAATCCGAACGCCGCGTTCAGCGTCACCGACGCAGGCTGCAAAGGCTGGTGTGGTGTTGGCAGGCTGGAGGGCGTTGGCGAGCGTTTAAACTACGGGCACTCAGTAGTGATGATGACGCCGCGCGCACGTAGTATTTCCAAGTTAGGCTGCTGGGCTGGGCAATCCGCTTCAAAAGGATTACCTGCAACATTCAGGATATCGCGGTCAGAAATCCCCGCATTGGCAACTAAGGGTGACAGATCATGGATCTGCAGGTTGTGCAAACCTAGCCACCGCAGCTCAGTTAGGGCGGCCAGCGGCTGAATATTCTCGATCGGATTTGTACTAAGGTGCAAGACACCTAAATGCACCAAGCCTCCCAGGGGCTCAATATTGACAATATCATTTTGTTGAAGGAGCAAACTAACTAGGTTGTTCATGCCAGACAGTACTTGAATGTCCGGCACATTGTTGTGGGTTAGCATTAGGGACTCAAGGTCCTTGAGTTTAGCCAGTGCAGCAATATCCGTGATTTGGTTTGCTTCGAGCGACAGCGACGTCAGTTTGGTTAATCCAGCCAGCGGAGTAATCTCAATGATGTTATTGTTTCCCAGGGTCAAGGTCTTCAAGTTTACAAGGTTTGCCAGAGGGGAAAGGTCCACAATCTGGTTGCGATCCACCTGAAGTACTCGCAATTGACTTAGACTCGCGAGCTGGTCAATGTTGGTTATCGCGTTTTCTGCTACAGACAAACTAGGTAGGTGCGTCAGGCATTCAATGCCAGCTAAGGACTCGATGTTACGCGAACTTGCGTCCAAGTAGGCTAGGCCGTCCACGTCGGCAGAATAAATATCGCCTTCTTGTTTAGCGATGGCCTCGCGCACCGCTGCTTCCAAGTAGACATCCGCAAAGGTGAGCGGGCCCGCGCAGTGGTGATCGCCAGAGTCCGCCGTGGCATCGGCATACGTACCAGCATCTGCACCGGCTTCGCTTTGGTTTGGCGGCTCGGTGCCTACCGTCGCATCCAGGGCAGTGCCAGCTTCGGCTTCGCTTTGGCTTGGCGGCTCAGTGCCTACCGTAGCATCCAGGGTAACGCCAGCTTCGGCTAAGACGTCAGCATCTAGAGAGGCATCTTGGAAATGCCAGCGACCGCGTACCCCACGTTTTGAATAAGTATCATGACAGCCGACAACCCCCGTGGCTGTAACAGCAAGCAGGGCAATGACGCCAACACGAGTGAGGCGCATCTTGCGGGGGCTGACCGAACGGGGCGTAGCAGCGAGCACGGCGATGGGCGCCAGGCTACAGCAAAACTACGGTCGGTTGGGGAACTATCAAGGACTGCTTGCTGACATTTGGGTCTGCACCGTGGGATAGCAGCTTGGGTCTGCACCGTGGGCTAGCAGCTTGTTTCGCTGCGCCTCATGACCGCGGTCATGCCGTCCCAGTTAACACCCCGGTTGTTAACCGGCGAAGGCAGGATCCGCGTAGGCGTTTTCGAGGCGCGGAGAACCATCAAGGGACGTAACAAGCGAAGCATAGCCCTGCCTCATTGCCAGAACCAGGGAGCGCCCGAGGCCCGCGCGACCGTACTGGCAGCTCTCGCGCGTCCCCTACGAAAGGCCTGGTTGGTCGAACCAACCAGGCCGCGCAGTGACTCGAGAGTTCGCCGCAGGCGCCCAACGAACCGGGTTCTGGAAAGCACGCTTGAAGCAGCGGGCATTCTGATAGCGCCAGCCTCCGGCAAGTCTGAGAGCTGGATCAGCGACCGCACCGGGCACCATTCCAGTCAGATGAGTGCCCGGTACAAACCGGTAGCCCAGAAGGCTAAGGAACTCGATCTAGGTGCACCCATCAACATGCTGGACGCTATTCGGAGCTGGCCTCCGAGGGGGCTGTCCGGCGAATTGCCCCGGATTGCCCCCTGGGATTGGTTAAAAAAGTGAACATCTGAAGCTGAACCAGCCTCAGAAGGCTGTGGGTCGACAGGGATTTGAACCCTGGACCGATGGATTAAAAATCCACAGCTCTACCAACTGAGCTATCGACCCGAATTTCGAGGCGCTGGTCTAGCCGAAGGAACGCGGATCGACAACCGGCACGGCAGTTTCAAGGCCCGCGGGTCAGCCGGGCGGCTGCAGCCGGGTTACGGCCGCCGCCACAAGCGCCTTGAGTTCGTTTTCTTTCTCGGGGCCTAGCACTGCGCCAGCGCTGAAGAGTCCGAACCCCACGTATTCATGGAGCATCTGGCGAAGCGTGAGTTCTTCGTCGCCCTGAGCGACCAGACCCGTGTTTTCGGCCGTCCGATCAACATCCAACGCACCGTCTTCGGCCGGACCCGCTCCACGGAACAGCATGTCGTAGACCCCTGCCCCGCTGGCGAAGGAAGACAGGCCGTTTCGGACCTCGCTGCCTTTGCCTTCGGCGTCCACCGCGCGATGAATCTGGCGGAGGGCATCATTGGCCAGGCTGACAATACCGGTGAGGCCCCCATTCATGCGCGGAGGCGTGAGCACCAGGTGTCGCGAGCGAAGCAACGCGAAGATGTCGCGCGTGGTCTCAAACTCGCCGCGCCCAGTGAAGCGGCCCAGCTCGGCGATTGAGCGACCTTCAGTCGCCGCGTTGTAGGTGATGAGGAACTCTTCCGCTGGCGGCTCTGTGGTCTCTGGATTCTTCTGAGGAATGTAGTCGTTCGAGGGGATCTTCTCGCGGAAGTAACGGATCTCATCCAGGCGAGTCACCGCATCCATCAAGAGCGCGTTGGCGCTGAGTATTTGGCGCGTGACAAGACGCGACTCATCGAAGCCATCGAGGAAGAAGAAAGTCCCGTCCGAAAGGGTGAGCACGCTGTGGACGATCTCTGAAACTTGTTTCCTGAGCAGTTGAAACACTTGCTCCTGCGTCACAAACCCCAGCTCGACGGCAATCTTGCCGATGCGCCCCGCTGAGCCCTTTCGAGCGAGCAGCTCATTGAACTGGTGTTCGTTGATAGCGCCAAATCGATACATCACGGTCCCGGCGCGCTCTTCGTTGCAGGTCGTTTCTGCGCCGACTACGTTGCCCGAATCTAGGAACAGGGACCGTTCATCTTGTCCATCAAATATAGTGAGCTGACCCTTCCAGCCCGCCTGGGCGACCAAGCCGAAGATCTCCACCATGGCTCCGGGGCGGCAGACTTCTCCGGCTAAGCGTACGACTGCGCCATCATCTGCGTCTCGTCGTCCATCTTCGCCGGTGAAGCGCATCAGCACTACGTGGTTGGGAGACGGCAACAGACGGAAGGCACCTTCCCGCGCTCGCATTCGTTGGCTGGCGACAGCACCGATTGGATGCGCCTCCCCCTTCGAGTCGATTCTGACCAGCTCCGATCGGGGCTCTCTCATCGTCCGGAGATTCTAGCAGCCAAATCGCACTGTTGGCCCAGTGTTGAGCACCTGACCTTGGCCGCCTGGCGTGCTCGCCCTTTCTGCGGCGTTCGACCCACATTGGACCCAGCGGCTCGTCGGACCCTAGAAAATTTACTTAGCGAAGCGCGCGGGCTCTAGGTCCGAGGTCGCCAAGGACGCAGGCCAGGCTAACGCAGCTCAGCAACGTAACCGCCGAAGAGTCGCTCCAAATCTGACAACACCCGATCGGACGGCTCCACACGGTACTCATCCAGCGCGAGCTGCGCCTGGGCCCCGCTCGGTAAGTCGAGATGCAGCTCGACGGGACACACCCCCGCGTGATTTCTGAGCAGGGCTCTGAGCTCGCCGAAGTGCTCGCTGCCGAAGCGGGCCGCGTCCAGCCGAACCCGAATGGACCGCGTGGCGCCGCGAACGGCTTCGGAAAGCGGAACGACCTCGCCCACGAGCAGCGTCGGCTCGGCGTCATCGTCGGGCTCGTCTGTGATCGGAAAGCTCACCTTACCGCTGACCAGCACCGCCTCGCCAGACGACAAAATGTGCGCGTAGGTATCGACCCGGTCACCCCGCACTTTGGCTTTCACTCGGCCCGACATATCTTCCAACTCGAAAAACGCGGCCTTACCCCCGCCGCCGCGGAAGATCTTCTCCTGATAACCTTCGACCATTCCGCAAACAGTGGCGGAACTCCAGGGCTCGGCGCTCCCCAGACTCGCAGCTTCACTGGCTCCAATGCGGGACAACTTCGCTCCGTAGCGGTGCAGGGGGTGCCCCGAGACGTAACAACCTAGGGCGCCGCGCTCGCGACTCAGCAACTCCATCTGATCCCATTGCTCCCCAGCTGGGTACTCACTTTGTTGGTGGGTCGCCGGCTGCTCTGGCGTTGCGGACGCGAACAGTCCGAACAGGGTCGTCTGCCCATTGAGCCGGTCGCGGGTAGCCTGGCGCGAGCGCTCAAGGGCGGTTTCGACCGCCGCTGCAGCCCGCGCCCGGGTGATCCCTCGCGAGAGCAACGTGCTGTCGAAGGCGCCGCACTGGACCAGCGCTTCAAGCACGCCCTTGTTGAGGCGCTTCGAGTCCACTCGAGAAGCGAAGTCGAACAGGTCTTTGAACTCGCCGCCGGCTTCCCTGGCCTCAAAAATCGCCTCTAGGGCCGCGCCGCCAACCCCGCGTACCGCGCCGAGCCCGAAGCGGATCTGCGGCCCGGTCCGATCCCGGAGTCGACCCGTCGTCCGCGCTGGCCCCCGGCCTTCCGGAAACTTGTAGACCACGGTGAAGTCGATGTCGCTCGCGTTAATGTCTGGCGACAACACGCTCACACCCCAGGCCCGGGCTTCGGCGATGATGCGGACCACCTTGTCAATCTTGTCCTTGTCCGCGGTCATGAGCGAGGCGAAGAACTCAGCCGGATAGTGCGCCTTGAGGTAACCCGTTTGGTAGGTGATGAGCGCGTAGGCTGCCGAGTGGCTCTTGTTGAAGCCGTACGACGCGAAGCCTTCGATTTCCTTAAAGATGGCCGTCGATTGCTCTTCGCTCACGCCGTTGGTTAGCGCGCCCGCCACGAACGCTTTCTGCTGCTGGGCCATGACCTCAGCCTTCTTCTTGCCCATGGCGCGTCGCAGCAAGTCGGCGCCGCCCAGGGAGTATCCCGAGAGTCGCTGGGCGATCTGCATCACTTGCTCCTGATAGACGGGTACGCCGTAGGTGGGTGCGAGCACCCCGTCTACCAGGTCGTGCAGCTTGCGGATGGGCTTGCGTCCGTGTTTTCCGCCGACGAAGTCGTCGATCATGCCCGTGCCGAGAGGGCCCGGTCGGTACAGGGCCACCGCCGCGACGATGTCTTCAAAGCAGTCCGGCTTGAGCGAACGGAGGAGCTGCTGCATGCCGCTCGACTCCAGCTGAAAGACGCCTGTGGTCTCGCCGGTAGTGATGAGCTGGTAGGTCGCTACGTCGTCAAGGCGCAAAGCTTCGATGTTGAGTGGTTCGCCGGTGCGATCGGGACGAGCGTTCACCAGCCGCTGCGCGATGTCGATCACCGTTAGGGTCTTCAAGCCGAGAAAGTCGAACTTGACGAGACCCGCTGACTCGACGTCGTCCTTGTCGTACTGAGTGACGTACAGGCCGTCGTTCGAGAACACGGGGACATGGTCGGAGAGTGGCCCCTCGCTGATCACGACGCCCGCGGCGTGCATCCCCGCGTGCCGCGTTAACCCTTCAAGCTTGCTGGCTTGGCGAATGAGCTCACTAATTTCGGGCTCGTTCTCGATGCGCTCGCGCAGCTTGGGCTCGATTTCGAGCGCCTCCTGGATCGTGCACATTTGGCCTGGCCCCTTTTCGGGGATGAGGCTCGCGACCCGCTGGCTCTCGGCAGCCGAGATCCCCATGGTCCGAGCGACGTCTTTGATGACGCTCCGAGCTTTGAGGTTCTGAAAAGTCGCGATTTGTCCAACGCTCTCGCGGCCATACTTCTCGGAGACGTACTGGATCACCTCGTCCCGACGCGACATACAAAAGTCGATGTCGAAGTCAGGCATGCTGACCCGCTCTGGATTCAAGAAGCGCTCGAACAGCAGGTCATAGGGGAGTGGATCGATGGCGGTGATACCCAGTGAAAACGCGACCAACGACCCCGCACCCGAGCCACGACCTG
>JBDKJZ010000324.1:0-6776 GCA_039796375.1 Pseudomonadota bacterium | reverse complement strand
CGGGCAGCGGTTTCTTGCTCATCTCGGCCTTATCCAGTTGCTCCTTGCTTGGCCGGATGTCGTACTGCGGAAGCTCCGCGCACGCGTCCGAGTCGAAAGCATCCTCTCCGCAGCCGAGCAGCATCAAGCCTCCGAGGGGTACGCCCGCGATAAACCCGAGAGTGCGGACTGTCCGACGCCACGTTCTGCGCTGCGTGGGGTGAGCGAGCGGGCCAAGAAAGACGCGGGTGTTCATAGTGGCGGCACGAAGTTCAGCGGAAGCGCGGCGTCAATGCAACCCCCTCGTGCCGTGGAGTCGCCGACGCCCCGGAATCCTTGGAGGGTACCAGGGAACGTTCTCCGAACCCCGACGCGGTTGTCGGTCGCGGACAAACAGCGCCGTTGGCAGTGGGGCGCGCTGCGGAGTCCAACGTCAGGGTGCCCGAAAGCACGCTGTTTTGCCTCATAGCGTGTCCTTGGAGGGAACCCCGCGTTGAGCAGGAGAGCCCTAAATCGTGGTGTCCGGGTATCATTGCCGCTCCCCCTTGAGGTGCAAGCCGGGCCGGGGGCTCGCGCCCGCACCTTTTTCGTCGAAGAGGGGCCCGCGGGTGCCTGAGTACCCAAGCGGGGGAGCCGGCGCGCCGCCTCTGAAGAACACGGTCGCCGCTAACGGAACGCGTACCAGCTCATGCCTGAGCCGCCCCAGCGACGACGGTCAGTCAATTCAAATCCACTCTCTTCCGCGAGTTCCACGGGATCGGCTGAGGGGTGCCCCAGCACGAGCACTCCGTCGGGCTTGAGGACACGCTTGGCTAGCGCTGCCGTGTCGATCGCCGCGGCATGACAGATGGGCCACGGTGGATCGGCCAAGATCAAATCGATTGGGTCCTTCTCGGAAAGGGCCCGGCTCGCTCGCTCAACAGCGCAGCGCAGTACCAAGCTTCTGTCGCCGACGCCGAGCGTGGCGATGTTCTGGTCGATCACCTGCAGCGCGGCTTTTCCGGATTCGACAAAGATTGCCTGACTAGAGCCACGGGAAAGCGCTTCCAGCCCCAGTGCGCCGGTGCCGGCGTAGCAGTCCATGACTCGGAGGCCATGCAGGGGGCCTAGTATGGAAAACACGGCCTCGCGCACCCGATCGGTGGTCGGGCGCGTCGCCATTCCTTTAGGAGCCTTAATCGGGCGACCTCGGAAAGTACCAGCTATAATACGCACGTTTTGTTATCCCGTCTCGAACTTGTTCCAGAGCTGTCGCCGCCGGCGTTGTCGCGTAGCGTCTTTGCGCGTCAATATGCGAGCAACACTCCAGGCCGATATCAGCTCGCCCTCTTGGCCGAGTGCGGGAAGGGTCGTCTTCCCAACCAAGTAGGAGCCAGGTACCGGGCCGCGTATTGGCTCCCCCGCAATCCCTAGGAACCCGGGTGGGTCGACCGTCCACTGGTAGTCCATGAACTCGGGCTTCGGGCTAGATTCGGTCACGTGGATGCGATCGATCTCGCGCTTGACGCCGGTCGTGAAGTCCTCGAGCGGCAAACCGTCGTGGGGGGAGTCGATCAACTTCAGGTGTTCATCCAAGAACGGTAGATGAAAGCGCACTGTGTTGAGCACCGCTTGGCGGGCTTCAAGCAGCGTCAGGGCTCCTTCGGCCGGAACAATAGCCTCTGCCAAAAGGAGCGTTTCGCCCTGGGCTGCGTCGGCGCCCAGGTTCTCCGCCTCGTAACGTTGCAGGTGGACGACAGGGCGCCTAGGGTCCGGATAACGACTCTCGGGGGGGAGCAAGAAAGTCTCGTAGCCCAGGGGTCTAGGTAGACAGCGCGAGTCAACGACGATGCTGACCGCAAATCGTCCGGCCGTTGGCGATAGGTTTGGCCAGTCGTAGCGCGCTTTCTTCGTGATCCCCTCACCGGCGGCCAGCTCAGCTATCGCTTCGCCCGAGAGGCTAGTGATCACGGCATCCGTGCCGATCTTGACCGGGCTGCCATCTTCGACAATTCCCCGTACGCGATTGCCCTCGACGACGATGCGCTCGATGCGGCGATCGAGCTGGCAAACACCTCCGTGAGCCGCGATGCGCTCGAGCAAGAAGGACTCTAGCTCGTCTTCGCCCTGGCCAAGCGCGTACACTCCCCGAGTCCATGACCCGTGCAGACGCGCGAGGGCTAGCGCCGGAAGGCCCATCACGCCGTAGTCGATGTCGCTCGCGAACACGGCGGGAAGCGTTGCCAGTTCTCGATAGGGGTGATCGGGAGGGAACTTGACCAACAGATCTCCCGGGTTCCTGTCGCCAACGAAAGGCAGCTGCGATGTCGTCCGTGCAGCCTCGATCCGCTCCCAGAAGGTGGAAGGAGGCCAGACCGCGTCTCGTGAGAAGGCGCTGTCGATCGCGCTGTTTGCTGACGCTAGCCGCACGTAGAACTCGTCGACCAGCTGCCGCACCTCAGGGAACTCGCGATCAATTTCACTCGCAAAGCGCTCCGGCTGAGCCGAAATCTCCAGGCGGCGGCCCTCGGTGGCAAAGCCAAACATCGGTTCCAGCGGACGGATACGCCGCCGAAAGCTCGGTGACTGAGCCAGGTCATGCAGGATTCGCTTCCACACAGGCGAGGCCTCGAATAGCAACGAGAAGCAGCGTCGTTTGAGCGTAAATCGTTCGTAACGGTAGCTCGGAGGGCGCTGCCCTTGTCCAAGGAGCAGTACGCTGAAGTCACGTCTTGCTAGGAGCGCTGCGGTTGCGAGAGCACCCAGCGAACGCCCGAGCACCACGACGTCGTAATGCCGAGAGTTCATCGCTCGTTCAATCTGACTTTGGCACGCGCCGAGACCTGGTCCATGGGGCGCTCGACGGTCAGTCCGCCGTCGCAGACCGCCGCAACGACGCTGACCAGCAGCTCGTGTTCGGCCTGGTGAAGTCGTTCGAGCAGCGACTCCTCAGTGTCATCGTCCAGGACTGGAACGGCCTGTTGCGCAATGATTGGACCTGCGTCCATTCCCTCGGTGACGAGGTGCACGGTGCAACCGGTGACCTTGACGCCGTGATCGAGTGCTTGCCTAGCAGAGTTAACGCCTGGAAATGCGGGGAGTAACGAGGGGTGAAGGTTGAGCACTCGGTCGCGGAACTCGTCGAGGAAGACCTTCGTGAGTAGCCGCATGAACCCGGCCAACACTACCCAGTCGACGTTCCGAGCCTTCAGCTCAGTGACCAAGGCTGCATCGAACGCCTCACGCGAGGGGTAGTTCTGATGAGACAGGCACAAGGCGGGAACCCCGGCTTTCACAGCGCGCTCAAGCGCCCGAACACCAGGCTTATTCGAAATCACCACCGCGACTTCGGCCGCGATCGTTCGGGCTTCCACCGCGTTCAGGATCGCTTGAAGGTTGGAGCCACTCCCTGAGACTAAGACAGCCAGGCGCGCCATCTTTAGACCCTATTCGTCAATGACGACTCGCGCCGGGCCGTCACCGGACGTGACCCCACCTAGCGGCCAAGCGACTTCTCCCAGCTCGCCGAGCGCTTGGCAGACTGTGCTGCTCTGACCTGCGGCCACGGCCAGCACCAATCCGACTCCCAAGTTGAAGGTGCGGCGCATCTCGGCTTCCTCGACCGGACCGCCCCTGCGAATCAGGTTGAAGACAGCCGGCTCTTGGTGGTTAAGGGTGATCGTGGCGATCCGACCGTCACCGAGGACCCGCGGAAGGTTATCCACGATGCCGCCGCCGGTGATGTGGCTCAGAGCGTGAATCGAGTCACCGCACTTCTTCAGCAGCTCCAATACGGTTCGCGCGTAAATCTTTGTTGGGGTGAGCAGCTCTTCCCCGAGCGTGCGACCTAAGTCCGGCACGTGTTGGTCGAGCTTGAGCCCCATCTCCCCCAACAACACTCTGCGCGCCAACGAATAGCCGTTGCTATGCAGGCCGCTTGAGGCGACGGCCACCAGCTCATCCCCGATCTGGACTCGATGGGCTCCAAGTAGCGCGCTCCTGCTTGCGACACCGACAGCAAAGCCCGCCAGGTCGTACTCTCCGTCGGCGTACATGCCCGGGAGCTCAGCAGTTTCACCCCCGAGCAGAGCGCAGCCTGCCAACTTGCAACCATCCGCGATGCCACTGATCACCGATTCGGCGACTCCAACCTCCAGTTTTCCGCATCCGAAATAGTCGAGAAAGAAGAGAGGGCGCGCGCCGCAGGTGATGATGTCGTTCACGCACATCGCCACCAGATCTTGGCCAATTGTGTCGTGCCTGGTAGTACTGAACGCGACCTTGAGTTTGGTGCCTACGCCATCAGTGCCGCTGACCAGGACCGGATCCACGATGTCCGCAGGCAGGCCGCACAGTCCGGCGAAGCCGCCTACGTCGTCGACGACGAGGTCAGTCCGGGTGGCTCGGGCGAGCGGTTTGATGCGACTAATCAGCGAGTCAGCTCGATCGATATCGACGCCCGCTTCACGGTAGGTAACGGCCATGCAGCGCTCATACCCACTGGGTTCGCGTTCGCCAAGCCCGCGCTTCAGTTCGGCAGCGCGTCTCCCGTTCCGAAAGGGGCGAGGCTACGCGGAGCGAATCTTGGTCAGTAGGCGACCGATTCCGAAAACGCTGAACCCGGCAAACGCCGCGAGCAAGCCCATCAAGCCGAACACCCAGCGGTTTGAGCTCGGCGATTCTCCGTCGAGCAACAGCCAATCGGCGGGCTCTGGCGTCTCCTGGCCAGACGTAGCCAGCGCCCCGCGCACCCAACCGTGACGCAGGCCAGGGGCAGAAAAGGGAACGAGTCGGCCGATAAATGACTCTGGTGCCACGAAATGTTCTCCGAGCGACCCCGCGGGCTCCCGAAGCTCCACCCAGATCCTGGGATTGCCGACGAGCGGGGCGAGCCGAAATCGGTCGGAGTCGAGGGGACGTCGATATCCGACCGCCTCGGGAGCTAGCGACCCAGAGGCGTGGACGAATCGATTCTCCAGGGTGGGGTCGGGGACCCACTTTGCCAGGTCTGCCAGTTCGACTGGTTGGCCGTCCCCGGCCGCGTAGGTGGCTTCCGGGAGGAGTTGGATACAGAGGGTGACGGAGGTGGTCGCCGTGAGCGTGAGGCTAAGCAGGGTCGCCCGTCTCCACGGGCGGCGCGGCACCGGCAACTCCAAGAGCTCGGGATCACCTGGGATCGGGGGACGGGCTAGTGACGTCATGTTTCATTCGATTCCAAGGGTCGCTGGGTGTTCGTGTCGATCGCGTCGCAACGTGCGGAGGGCCCGACACGCTGCTGCCGGCTAGGTTCCCATGCGAGGCATTCATTTACCGCGTCGCCCGACTCGCGAAGGGTTGTGGAGCGTGGGTCCGATGTTGCGCGCCCTTCGTCGGCGCGCCCGCGTAGAGTCGGCACTCCGGGCGCCCAGGGCGCCCACGCCTGCGTGCGTGGGCGCCCCCCAAAAAGAGCGGCCAGGTGGCTGGAGCGTCAATCTTGGCTGGGCGTGAACGACACAGATGTCGCCTTAGGCTGCGGGGCTGTCCATCCGTTTGCTGTGTTGTGCAACCTCTGCAATCATGCCCGCTGATCCATGGCTGACCCGAAGCATCTAATTTGTCCATCCTGTGGGCACAAGAATGTCCTGCCCTTGGCTAAGAACCGCTGCGTTTCGTGCGGCGCTGCGGTGGACGATTTAGACGCACCCCAGTCGCGGCGTGAAGAGCAAGATGAGCGCTACCGCCAGACGGCCTTTAACGGCGTTTGGTTCCTAGTGTCGCTCGGAATTACGGGGGTGCTGACCGCGGCGTTCGTCATGGGACTGCCCATGGTGGTGCGTGGGCTAGATTTCGAAGGTTCCGCCGGAATGATGGTCGCGATCCCCGTTTGGTTCGCTTCGGGAGCGCTAGTGGGGTTGATTTCGCCCGGGAAGACCTTCATTGAGCCTGTGGCCGCGACGTTCTTGGTCGCGTTTCCCACCATCTTCTTGCTGGTGCGGAGTCAAACGGTCAAGACCATGCCAGTATTCATGTACGTGCTGATGGCCGCACTGGGCGTGCTCTTCGCCCTGATTGGTGCTTACGCGGGAGAGCGGATTCAAATGGGTCCGCAAGCCCGTCGAATCGACTGATGCTGACCTCGCGGATCTGGCTGCTTGTACTGTGCCTGTTCGCCATCGGTTGCAAGAGCCAGAGCGAGCGCGAGCTTCAGGCCGAGGTAGACAAGCTTTCCGTGGCGGTCAACGCGCTGCGGGACGCGCCGCACAATCAGAAAGAGGCTCCCACGGAATCGCTTCGGTCTATTCCGTGTGTCCAAGCGTCTGCATGCGAGTACAAGCAGATATGCCTCCAAGCTTATGAGCTGCACCAGAAGTCCACGCAGGCCACCCAAGAAGTGCGCGAGCTCATCCGTGCTGGGGCCACCGATCCTGCCGCCGCCACACAGCTTCTAAAGCTCGGGGAGCGCGAGCTGGCTAGGGCGCGAGACTTGACCGCCCGCTGCGTGGAGCTTCAGGGCGTCCTGGAGCGAGCCACTTTATAAGTCACAGAAGGCCGGTCGCCTTGTTTCGTGGGCGTGTCGCGACGAAGAACCTGGGTTGCCGCGTACGGTGGACCGACTGGGTTTGGACTCGGAAACGATTCGACTCATCGGACGAAATACTTTGGTCACATTCGGCGTGGTTGTGTCCGGCTCGCACTTTACAAAAGAGCCGCCCGTAACGCGGCTGGGGAGATACCGATGAAACGCACCGCAACTATGCTAATGCTCAGCTGCCTGTCGCTGCTGGGCTGCAAGTCCGACAAGAAAGAAAAGCCCACGGCTGAGACCGTCGCTCCCTCGG
>JBDKJZ010000323.1:0-6788 GCA_039796375.1 Pseudomonadota bacterium | reverse complement strand
CAAGAAGCTCTATAATCGCTCGCGAAACGTCAAATCGATAACGTCCCTGGTGGGGTTGTGCGCCGTAGCCCTAGGAGTCTTCGGGCTTCTCCTACCTGATTCAGTCGACAAGCTTGGCTTTAGTGGTCTTGCTGTGCTCAATGCACTGCTCGCAGTCGGTCTTTATAGGCGAGCGGTATGGGGGCGCTTCTTCGGAGCCGCGGTCTGTGTCCTTGTCTTTCTTCTTGCCTTTCTCTTTGCCGCCGGCAATGCGCCACTTGTGCCCAAGCCGGCCCTAATATGTTCGGTGGTGATAGCAGGTGGCGGGTTGTTCGCGTTTCTCGGATCGCCAGAGCTCTTTGGAGTCAATCGGGTCACCCACAGCGAGTTGAAGGATGAGTTCGAGGCGCGATAAGGCTAGCTCGAAGAGGGGCTAACGGGCCCAGGGTTGTCTTGCTGACCATCCGGCGAGTAGCCGACAAATCGCTGAACTCGACATGTTGTGACCCCTCTTCCGCTAGGTGGTTCTAGGCCCGTGAGGAGAACCATGTCGAAGAAAATCTGGAACTCGCATCTCGCGAAAAGCACCGCTCACCTCACCGGAAGGCCCCTGACCTTCGCCTTAGCGGTCAGAGTCATTCTGGTCTGGCTTGTGACAGGGCCCTTGTTCGGGTTCAGTGACACGTGACAACTGGTCATCAACACCGGAACGACAATCATCACCTTCTTGATGGTCTTCCTGGTCGCTTCAGTGGGTGCCAAGCTGTGCCAATTGTCGCGACACCGAAAGCGCGGACAACGTCGCACCCCGCTGACCTCCCGCGATGGCCCCAAGACGCAGGCGCCGCGAACACCCGAAGAGGCCGATGGCTTACCTCAGCTCGGGAGCTGGTAACGCGCCGATGTGGCAAAGTACAAACCAGGATCGCGACGTTGCCCCACTTCTGTCGCCGCGTTCAGCTAACATAGGGACGTCCCAGGCGGTACGCGAACCACAAAGCCGGAAGAGTTAGCAAGTCGGCCACATCGAGTGTGTGATCGACGGAATTCATCAACAACGCGGGTTGCTGTAGCGTCACTAGTGGAGCGTGCGCGAACGCTACCCCGAAACGATACATCGCCTCGATGGCGGGGGTTGTGTTGATGCCACTAAACGCGACCCCAACGAGTACCACAACGAAGATTAAGGACCAGTGAGGCGGCGCGCACTTGCGTCGGAGTCGCCATAGCAGCTGGGGAGCGCAGAAAAGCAGCAGTGGAAACACGATAAGTGAACACACGTCGGAGAGTTTTCCGGTAAGCCAGTTTCCGTAGGCTGCTTTCCATAGGTGATCGTTCGCGGCCCACAGGCAAAGCGCCCCCAAACTCAGCGGATGCAGCAGCGCTTCGCCGACAACCGGCATGTCGGAGTTTAATTGCACAGCCCGACTAGCGGGCGCCTCCGGCTCAAGACGGGCTGGCCCAACAGTCACGGCGCAGGCTCCAATCCGAGATCTACAGAGATAGAACCACAAGTCATTTCGTAGTTTGCTTGGACACCGATGCTGGCCGAGATAGGTTCGTTGCTCGTGTTGTTGGTGACCAAGACAAGGGCTTCGCAGGATTCTAGGCATCGGGCTCGCTCCGCAACGTCGCGCGGACAAGGGAAACCACACCAAACCGACCCGTGACCGGCCAGATCCCGGGCTGCCGAACCCTCGGAAACGGCGACGCCCGCATCCGCGGGTACCGATTGCTGGGCACCCCCGCCATCCGCCCTTGGGTCCCACACACGAAGAGTGACGCCCCTAGGAGCGGTCAGAGTGACTTTACTTAGCCAGCCGTTGGATGCGTCCTGGAGTCGCCAGGTGCTGGTTGACTGCCCGTCGAGAGGCAACGTGAAGACCGTGCCGTGTTGGTGCCTGACCACGCAGTCGGAGGTTGCGATACTCAAGTACTCAGAAACCAAGACTGCGGAAGCCGCTAGCAGCTGCCGACCAGCTCTCGGATTGCCCGACACTACCGGAGCTCCCTTTTTGCTGTCAGTGGCTCGTCAAACTCAACACCCAGACTGAACAGCGGGACCGCGCCCAGTCCGAGAAATGGCGGTCCTTCTGTTGCCAACACATGGACCGCAGGCCCGGCGCTGATGCTCAGCGTTTCGGAAATCGGAGCGCGCAGGGCCACAGCGATTCCAGCGTCTACAGCGCCGGTTGCAGTCGCGTGAGTCTCATCCCAGCTGCTGGAGGCGCTAGCGTTGCTCCACGCACCCCCAAGCCAAAAACGCGCCCCAAGCCAACCGTTAGCCAAGATTATTCCTGGCGAGATAGCCAACGCGTGGAAGTCCGGTGACAACTCAAGTGTGTCGTCAGTCAGCTCGCGCGCATTCACGCTTTCTGGCCCCCCGCGAGCATAGGTGTAGCTGAGGTTCAGTGTGGCGCGGAACCGGGGGGACACGAATAACTGCACACCACCATGAGCCGCCCCGCCAAGAATCGACTGGCGGTCCCTGAGTTCGGTGTCCAGCTCTCTACTGCGCGTCGGGGTTGCGCTGCGGAGGATGATGCGACGTGGGATCTGCAGCGAGCCGACCAGAACTTCTGCTCTCGCCGCGACGCCGGTCTGCCGTCGGTACCGGTCTGTAGTCCTAGTGACATACTGAGCGATCATCTCGCTGAGCAAGCGTATCCGACGTTCAACCGCCGGCGCCGCCGGCTCGGGGTCTCCGCTCCAACTTTGGGATCGCTCTTTGGTGCGGGTAGTGTGTTCCAGCTCAATCGCCCAAGTTTCAGTTCCGTGGGTTACGCGCACCGCTATGGACTTGTCTTCGTCGTCGCACGGCGCCGCACACCAGAGCGCCTCAACAAAGCCAGGTCCCTCTGCGTTCACTGACCACCCCCGGTCGCGTATCGCGAGCCGCACGGCGGTCTTGACTTCATCCAAGCTCAGGTCTCGCGCCGCGAAATGAGCCACCTGTTGATGGGGCGCGATCCCCCGGCACCCAGCCAGAGCAGCTGACCCCAACATTAGAGCAAGCACTGCCGCGTAACGCGATGACATGCGTCCGACTTAGCAGAAACAGCCGTACAAGCGTCGCAAATCTCGAGCCACTTCGGAGGATGCAGCGCTCGTTGAAGAGTTGAAGGTCCTGGGCACCGCACCAAGAACCGGCACCGCGCGGCACAACCGGGTACAGAGCGGGACAAGGTGACGTGGGTTCATTCGTTGCCACTTCGTTCGTGAGCGATAAAAGAGTTAGGGACGCGCCGCTATCAGCAAGAACAGTGCCAACCATGTGCGCTAGGAAGCGTTCAAGGTGTTGCTGGATGATACGGTAGAGGAGCGCCCGTTTCCGCACACACTGCCCTCGACGCCAGCGCCCCTATTCTATTCCCGCTGCGCCCAGCGGCGCGCCCGCGTATAAGCTGGCGCCGATCACGCGCGCGACGTGCTCCATGAACGGAGCGGTGAAAAATTCGGCGTGGCTCTTGATGATCTCGCCGTGGACCGCGACGACCATTAGGGCGGGCAGCGTCTCCCGCTTCGCCATGGGTAGCGCGCACGGCTCTCCAAGCGCTTGCTGCGGATGATGCTCGCACAACACGATGCGGTACCAGGGCTCCAGTCCTTGTTCTATCGCGGCGAGTGGCGCGAGGTTCCCCACGACTTCCGTGGGAGCTTCGTACCGATAGACTTGGGAATCGACGAAGTTACCTAGTTCTCCAAGCAACCGTTCACGCTTTGGCACGCGATGCAGCCCATAATTCAGAGTAGCTGGATAGAACGGCGGCTCCGCACCGTCCGCTGCCAGCGTGAGGCGATGAGTGACGAGCTCAGGCGCGTTCGCAATGGTTGTAGTGTGCTCAAAGAGTTCTTCGGACGACTCCCCTTCGAATGTCAACGCTTCACCGAGTGGGTAGAGCTGTTGGGTGACTTCATCGCGGACAGAGCCGTAGACCAGGAGCGGGGTCTTCGCCGCTCGGAGGCGCGCTCCCGCAGCCTTGAAGCGGGCTGCTGAGATTGCTGGATTGACTAGGAGCACCAGATCACCAGTGGGAGCACCGTGGCTTTGCGGATCGGTGAATGCTGTGAGCAGTGCGTCGGCACCCATGCTGTGCCCGCCGACCAGCATGACGCTGCGTCGTAAGGGGTCCGTGACGACTAGGTTGGCTGCGTTCGTTGCTGCCGCTAGGGCATCTAGGGTCTGCCTCAATGCGCCGCCAGATTTGCCGAGCTGCCGCGCGACGCGGAGCCTGTCCCAGAAAGTGGCCAATTTGTTAGCAGCGGTCGACGAATACAGCTGAGCTGGCCACGATAAGTAAACACCTAGCACGTGGCGGGGCTTCTGCCGGGCTCCGCCTGCTCCGGCGTCCATCGTCGCGATCGCTTCCGTCAACGCGGTGAAGTCGCGAAGGTTCGGATCGCCGGCTGCGGCGGAGTGGCGCCAGCCGTGAATGTACACTGGAAGTAGCAGCCCCTCATCACCGGTCTTGCGGATAGACTCGAGTGTCAACGTCAGTTGCTCAGGTTCGGCGAAGTCGCCTTGCTCATTGAACTCGATGATCGCGATTTGGTAACGGCAGCTTCCGGCTTCTGGCTTCCGCGCGGCGCAAGGGGACTCTGTCAGCCAGGAATCCGCTTTCGCGCGCGGCGGGCGCCGCGGAAGCGGCTGTCCTTTGAGGGAAAGTTCGTTGAGCGCGGAGTCGAATCGTACACCAGTCCCCGTTCCGTTGCAGGCGGCGCGCTCTGTTCTCAGCGCGTTCAATACGTCGAGGTTGTCCTTGTCGAGCCACGGCCCGGCGAGGGTGCTGAGTGTCGACTCCGCCACCCCAAAGCCGAACTCAAAGACCGATTCTTGAGCGACTTCGGACTTGGCGAAACACACTTCGGCAAGCTGGCCGTCGGCGGCCCGCACGCTCAGGTGCGCCCTAAGTTCGGCTGTTCGAGTGCGCGTTGCGAGCTCAGAAGCGAAGGCAACGTGCGATGAACCTTTCAGCGGGCGCAGGGCCCAGTCGACCCCAGAAGCCGAGAGCTGCAGGTCCAGCCGCTGGGGAACAAATGCGGGGGAGTTGCCTTGTGCGATTCGCGCGAAGCTCTCGACGCAGTTCGCATCTGCCGTCAGAGTCGCCCGGCCGGCAATTGCCCCAGAGCCTTTCTTCGTCACCTCTACGCCCGATAGCGATAGAGAACAGCCGTGAGAGATGCGCAGCGCGTCGTGCTGAGTCACCCGTAGGTTCTCCAGGTTCGGACTGACATCGATGTCCAGGCAGAGCTCAGAGGGGCCCGCGGTCAGCAGCGTTTGGCTTGAGAGACGCAGCTCGCCGCGGACGCCGCTCAAGAACAACGTCGCCCCCAACCCGAACGCCAAAGAGCCGTCACAACGTCGGCGCAGTACTCGCGTGGTCGCTGTCCCCGATGCGAGCTCCAGAGATGCCGTGAGACCGCGCCTTACCTTCGAAGTCGCGAGGTTGACCCTGCCCGGCAGGCAACTTGCCGAGGCCTGTAGACCCGCTCGAGTTGCGGCTGCGCGAACCTGGGCATCGATGAAGACTTGTGTTCCGATCCCGAGCAAGGCGGCGAGGCTGACGGCCCAGAAGAGTCGTGTGCGCGCCATGGCTGTCCGAGCGCGGTGATAACTCTGTACGTTGGCGCTTGCAACCGCGTGTCGCGCACTTCAGGGGCCACATTACTGAAGTTGAAATCGAAAGAGCTCAGCCCTAAGCGCGGAGCGCGGAGCTCTGTTTGCCCTCGGCGCGCAGCGTACGGCCGATACGACGGATTTTCGCTTCAACCTGCTCAAGCGCCGCGCTGCTCGTGTGTACCGAGTAGAAGCGCTAGGTAGCCGGCCGCCGTTTGGTTGCGGCGGGTCGGAGCTGGCGTGCAGTGCCCCGTTCACCGAGTCGGCTGGAGAAGGCTGGTTGGGCTGTCGGAAACGCCAGTGAATTTCTCGGACTAACGGCGGCGGAGGAAGAACTCTTGGGGATGAAGCTCGCCCTGAGCGCTCGGCTAAGGAAGACGAGAGAGCAGCAGCAAATGACCCAAGGCGAACTGGCGAAGCTGATGGGTTCGAGCCAGTCGAGAGTGGCGAAGATGGAGGCCGGCGATCCTGGCGTGACGATGGATCTGCTGGTTCAAGGCCTGCTAGCCGCAGGAGTTAGCCCCAAGGAGATTGCGAAGGCTCTGGCTAAACCGGTGAGAAGGAAGGCGTCGTAAGAGTGAGCTACGTCACCAAAATCTCAGCAAGACAGCGAGGGCTCGGGCCCGTTGGACGTGTGGTGCGGAGCTTGGTGGGTGGGTCTAACGTTTGAGTTGGCCAGCGTTGCACGGACGGCGGCTCCGTACCTACACCGTGGCGATGCAGCAGTGAACGGTTGCCGTCGAGCGGTGATCGGCGACCGAGAGGGTGGCCAGAAAATCATCTCGAACACGCTCAAAATCCGCTCCGCAGAAATCTCTGAGGACCTTCATGCGATCAAGTCGAGCTGTCCAGGACGCGAGCACGTGGGAGTCCGCGGGGCCATCAAAGCAGAGTTCTCCATCGGGGAGTGTGCGCGAGTCTACGACGGTAAATCCCGCCTGCTCTAGGTGAGTCTGCAACTTCCGACCCATGTGGAAGTCGTAGCGGTTCGCGGCAAGAGCGTCGTGCGCGTACGCCGCCAAGAGCGAGCTCGTTAGCGCCTCGACCGGCTCGTGACCAAAGAGGTTGTCGATCTCCGTGAGGGCGACCCAGCCTCCGGGGCTCAAGTGCTGCCTCCAACCGGCCAGCGTCGGTCCGAGATTGGGAACGTATGCGGTCGCGAAACTGCACCAAACCCCATCGACGGTACCCA
>JBDKJZ010000322.1:0-6800 GCA_039796375.1 Pseudomonadota bacterium | reverse complement strand
ATCGCCGCGGTCATGGGCGACGCGGTCAACTACGCGGTGGGCCACCGCGTGGGCCCGGCGGTCTTCCGGCGCGAGGACTCATGGCTCCTGAATAAGGCGCACCTGCTGCGCGCTCAGGCCTTCTATGAGAAGTACGGCGCGAAGGCGATCGTGATCGCCCGGTTTGTCCCAATCGTTCGCACGTTCGCGCCCTTCGTCGCGGGGGTCGGAAAAATGGAGTACCGCCGCTTCTTCTTCTACAACATCGCCGGGGCCTTCGCCTGGGTGGCCCTGTTCATTCCAGCTGGGTTTATCTTCGCCAACCAGCCGATCGTGAAGAAGAACTTTCACTACGTCATCCTGGGCATCATCGTGCTCAGTATTCTACCCGCGGTTTTTGAAGTCGCGCGGGAGTGGATGAAACAACGGTCGAAGTCGGCTTAAGCGTTCTTCCGGCGTTGGCGCCAGTCTCCGGTCTGCCCGTCACGATGTTCGGCGTGCGAAAGCTAGCCCCGAGATCGTCAGAGATCAGCACCGGGTAGCTCTGCGTGCCAGTAGCTGCGCCGTAGAGGTAGATCCGTTGAGCCGCAACCAAGAAGCGCGTCGGCACTTTGACCGCCACGGACAACCCAGGGTAGCTGCCGTAGTCGAAGGCGACCACTGGCGGCGTCCAGCTCACACCATCATCCCGCGAGCTGCGCACTCGAACTACGCCAGCACGGGCGTTCAAGAGCACCGTCACGCCTGCGACCCGAGCGATATCGAATTCGCCCGTGAGGAGCTCTGGCGGCGCGCTGATTTCAGCGCAGCGCTCCGCGTGGCGACAAACGAACAACCCGACGTTGCCCGTACGCTTCTTGGCGGCGATCGTCGCACTCGGACCATCGCAGGAGGCGTTGACTAAGCCCACGACGTCCGGCAAGCGCGCCTGCGCCACGGTCTGGTCACCGCTCAAAGAGTTAACCACGATCGCCTCGTTGTGCGCTTCGAATACAAAGGACCGGGGTTGGCCGACGGCCGTGCAGCGTCCGGCGTAGTGTTCAACCCCCGCCTGGTTTAGGGTGGTCTGACGCCAGTTGAGTCCAAGGTCTTGGGACTCAAAGATCTGCAGCTTCGACGAATGCCCCGTCGCGAGCAGCATGCGGCCTTGATGCGCCCAGACCGTGCGATACGCTGCACGCGCGCCGGGCAACCCAGCCCCCACAGCGGGGCTGGGCATCGCGCCAGGATGAGCGGCTTCTTTGGCATGACTCGAGGGCTGAACCAACTCGCGAAATCCCCCGCGCTCGAAGGGCCACGCCGACCGGACCAGCGCTTCCATCGGCGCGACGGAGATACGCAGGGCTGAGAGCTGCGCGCTCCCGGCCGTAACCCCCGCGTACTCGACGAATTCCTCGGCTCGCTTCAAGTGCAGGCCCGCGATCTCGTCCCCCGCGAGGGAGGTCAGGAGTGGGGCGCAGGCTCCAAACGGCCGACTCGTCGCGCCCGAGACCAACAGACGTTGCCGCACAAGGCGGTAGAATTGCTCGGGCTCATCGCGGAGGGCGACTGGCCCCGTCGGCCCCACCATGCACAGCGCGTAGTTGGCAAACTGCGTCGCGTGGTCGTGCAACTGCCAGGCGGCTTTCGCTCGGGGATAAACCGCCGAAGCGAGCCCCAAAACCACGAGCACCACCAAGACGTGCCGCAGCCGAAGCGCTGAGCTCCGCTCCGGCACGCTCTGCGGGCTGGGGTCCCTCGGGACGGCTCTCTTGTTCAGGGCGGGACTCGGCATCGGAAAAGGCTATCCAGACCAGACAAAAGCTGCCAAGTTTCAGCCCTTTTCGCTTATGGCCCAGCAGCCCAATTCCGCCCCAAAATCCCTCCCAAAACCGGCCCGCATCCGTTCCCCCCATGGGGCGGACTGGTTTGAGATTGCGTGGAACGACGGCGTCGAGCACCGCATCAGCAACGCAGTCCTGCGCGGCTACTGCCCGTGCGCCGGCTGCCAAGGCCATTCTGGGCCGGTCCGCTTCATCGAAGGGCGGGACTCCACCCTGACTGACATTCAGCGAGTTGGAAACTACGCGCTGAAGCTGGTCTGGTCCGACGGCCACAGCTCCGGGCTGTACAGCTTTTCTCACTTGCATCACCTAGGCGAGCTGTTCAAGCAGCACGGCGCTTCGCTGCCTACCTTGGTCCCGGAGCTCCCCCGGCGAACCAGCGCTTGAGACCCCGTGCGCAGCTCAGCACCCGCGTCGCGGACAGAGCGCCTCGCCATACTCACCAGCTCTTTCCCTAGAGAGCCGGGCGATCCGTCCGGGCACTTCGTGCTCGCCGAGGTGAGGCAGCTCGTGAGCGCTGGACACGACGTGAGTGTGCTAGTCCCGTACGCCACACGCTTGCCAGCTGATCTCGAGAGGAAAGCTCGCGTCGTACAACTACCTGGAGGGAGTTTGTTTGGTTGGCCCGGAGCGCTTCCGCGCTTGAAGACGAATCCGCTTCGAGCCCTGGCATTGCCCCAATGGCTAACTGCCGCGCGGCGCGAGCTGCGTGCGGGTCACTACGATCGGGTCATCGCACACTGGCTCTTGCCCTGTGGTTGGCCAGCAGCTTCTGCCTTCTGCGGACCGCTTGAAATCATCGTCCACGGCAGCGATCTGGAGCTACTGAGCCGCTTGCCCCTCTGGCTCCGGCGGTATGTCCTCCGCGAGCTACTGTGCTCTGACGTTTCGCCTACACGCGCCACCGCGGCGCGTTTCCGTTGCGTCTCCGCGGCGCTCCAAGACGAGCTGCTTCGGTTGGGAAAAGAAGCCGGCCTGTGCGAGCAGCGCCTCGCTCAGCAGACCACCGTCCAAGCCTGTGCGCTGGACCTAGGCGTTGTCCCTTCGCGGGCGGAGGCGCGACGTCTGCTAGGGCTTGACCCGCAGGACTTTCACGCGCTCAGCGTTGGGCGCCTGATTGAGAGCAAACGGGTAGACCGAGCGCTCAGCTGCACGCAGGTACCGCAGCATGCACACTGGACGGTCCTCGGAGACGGCCCGCTCTTGCCTGCGCTTCAGGCACGCTTCCCACAGGTGCGCTTCATTGGCGCGGTGCCTCGCCCGACGGCGCTCTTGTGGATGCGCGCGGCCGATGTCATTGTTTCTGCGTCAGAGCGCGAAGGCGCTCCGACCGTGATCCGCGAAGCGCGGGCGCTGGGCACGGCGGTTTGGACCAGCGCGGTCGGAGACGTCGCTCTGTGGGCCGCGCTGGACCCGGGGATTCGAGTCTTGGATGAGCTTGGATGAAGCGACTAACCTTAAGTTAGGATTGCGAGCGCGCCCCCAAGTGTCCCCTTCCGCACCAACTATTGACGCTACTGAGCGGCCCTTCCTGTCCGCGCTGCATGCCGCAGCTCCCGCCACCGAGACGCTCACGATGACCATCGCAGAACAACTGGAAGCCAGAGGAATCGCCAAGGGCAAGGCTGAGGGGCAAGCTGAGGGCTTACGCCGCGTGCTAACTCACCTGTTGGCCCTGAAGTTTGGCGCTGTCCCGGACTCCGCAATCGAACGCATCGACCGCGCCACCGAAGAGCAAGTCCTCGCCTGGAGCGCGCGCGTCCTGAGCGCTACGTCGCTGACTGACGTCATCGACCCGGATGGCCGGGTCTAAGCAATCGCTGGTCAACGGCTCCTGCGGACTGTTCAGCGCCCCGCTTAAGAAACTCAAGAGGCGTAGGCGGCTGTTCTAGTCGCTGCGCTGTGCTCCAGCGCACGGGTTCAACCCGACGACCACCTCCGCCCGTGGCGGCCCTAAGTCGGGCTGGCCGTAGAAGGCGAGTGCTGAACAGGCGCGCCCCTGACAATGTCTGGCACAGCCCGAAGCGATTGCCCTCCATGTTCCGAAGGGAGCTTGCTAAGACCTCTCGGCTGCTGTCAGCGCGATGCGCGCAGCGGAGCTCCGAGGCGACTTCACTTTGGAGCAGGGCCGAGGGCTAGCAGGGCCGAGGGCTAGCAAGGTCGCCGAATAGTCGGGAACGAGATGAGTGAACAAATGTGGTTAAGCAAGGGCGGCGAGCGCGTCCGCGAGGTGTTCGCGGACGCCGTGGTCTGGTGCGAAAGTTGTTGCGTTGTCACGGCTGCCCCAACGGCGAGTGAGCGCGGTGACGCAGTCTGGACGCTACTGGGCGGAGCCGCTGAGAAGGTTCGTGGTGTTATCCTTTCAAACCTAGACGCAGCAGACGGGGACGTGCTGGGGCCGCTCTTCAGCGCGAGCCGCGTAAGGCGCTTTATCGACGGTGCGCGCCACGGCGAACACATTGTCTTGTTCGAGCGAGCCGAAGAGATACGCTTCATGCTCGCCCCAGGAGCGCTGCGTGCTAGCACCCTGGAAGGACCGGGCGTTTGGCTCTACTGGGAAGGAGCGCGGGGCGCCCTACCGAACGGCTTGCAGGCGCTGTTTGATGAGTGTTGGTCGTCATCGGCGCAGGCGAGCCCTGATGAGTTCGCGAGCGAGCCGCCGAGTGGTTCGGTTGTTACCCCCTACTCCCGCCCTATCCCCTCCGCGCGTGAGGTCCTGGGCATTCGCGGCACCCGGGACTATTTCGAACTCGATCCAGGCGCGCAGGAGGCGGCGCTGTGGAGCACGCTCATCGGCGAAGGCCCCGTGGATCTCGTGCAGGCAGTGCGGCTCTGCGCGGAGCGCCTGCGTGCGCAGGGTTTTCTCGACTACCAGCGTCTGCACCAAGACGGCCGGGTCTACTTGGCCATCGAGGAACGGCTGCTGGCTGCCCGTCGCCGTACCGATCTGTTCGACCGGCCCCGGAACGGCTTCGTTCGCGCCATACAAACGGGGATTGAGCAGCTGACCGCGGAGCAGTGGCGCGACTGTCTGATGGGTGCCCTGGATCAGGGAGCGCATCTCGACCGCGACGAGGCCGTCCGCCTGGGCTTCGAGAACGCACAGGCCACCTACGGCGTCCATGCTCAGCGGCTTCGTTCAGGAGGCAAAGCCGACCAAGCGCTGCGCAGCGCCATCAATAGCGCCATCCGCCAAGGATTCCTGGCCCGTGATGGCGCCGCCTACTTGCTCCGCGTTGCCCCCGCGGCGGCACCGACTCTGCGAGGCCTCTTCACTGAGGAACCGCGCGATCTAGGTGAGCCCGAGAGCACGCGCGAAGAGCCCCGTTTGGCCGACCCCGCCCCCGGTACCATTGAGGCGGCTGCTGCGATCGCAGAGGCCGTCACGACCAGCTTGCCACCACCCGAACCCGCACCCGAGAGCGCCCCGGCGTCAATCGCGCCTCTGGATCGCGAGCTGCAGATGTTACCGCTACCCACCCGCGCGCTGAATTGGGCGGCGCGTCGTGGAGTCGCCACCGTTAGGGAGCTGGTGACGTGGCGGCCTGAAGCCTTCGAGCAGGAAAAGAACGTCGGTCGCGGAACAGTCCTAGAGACGCGCGAGGTGATCGAGTCGCTGTTAGGCTACTCGTGGGAAGCAGCGCACATCGCAGCCCACGGGGGCAGAGCGGCCATCAGCCAACGCGACGCCGCGACGACAAGTGAAGACGACACCGCCACGGATGCGCTGACGGCTGGGGGAGCGACGGGTTGGGTGGCCCTGGCAGCCCGCCTGACCGACGAGGAGCGGAACGTCTCCCTGCTCGATGTTCAGCTACCAACGCGCATGAAGAACTTCCTCCGGGCCGAGGGGCTAGAGCGGTTAGGAGAACTCTTCAAGTGGTCTCACGCTGACCTGGCAGGGACTGCCAACCTGGGTCGAAGGTCGCTCAACGACACCCTCGACGCGGTTCGCGACTTCTTGAGCGAGCGCGCGTCTCCGACTACATACACGACGTTCATCCTGGCTTGGCAAGCTCAACTCGTTGGTTTTGAGCCCATCCCACGCATGATCGTGACCCGGCGCGCGGGCATGCACGGGGCCCGCGAGACGCTGGAGGAGATCGGCTCCATGCTGGGGGTCACCCGCGAGCGCGTGCGGCAGGTTGAAACACTCGTCCTGGATCGACTCGCTGAGCGGTCGCGCTGGCGACGCTCAGTGGAGGCCAACCTGGAAGCAGCCTTCGGCTCCGGCCGGGCGCTCCCGCTCGATCTCCTGGCTCAAGATCCGTGGTGGGCAGGCATTGATCAGCAAGAGCTGCTGCTCGACTACGTCGTGCGCCGCATCTTCAAAGACCAGCTGTTCGTGCTCGAAGCACCCAGCGGCAGGCGCTATCTCACCCAGTTCGGCCCTAGCGACTTCGTCACGCACCTGGAGAGCGCCAAGAGCCGTGTGGCGAAGCTTGAGTACCCAGTTGAGGAGCGCGTCATCGCAGAGATTTTGCATGCTGAGGCCAACGCCCTCGACCCGGTGCTCTTCACCGAGCTGGAGCAAGCAGTGGGGGATCTGCTCCACCGCGATCCTGAAAAGCCAGGGATAGCCTTGGGGTATGGGCGCTATCGCACCGACGAGCTCCTAGCTTTCCTGAACGGGCAGGCGGAGCCCGTGCCGGTTTCGGTAGTCGAGGAGGCGTGCGGCCGCGGGTCGATGCCCGACGAGGTGCTCTACTTCAAGCGGGGCGTTGTCGGCCTCAGGCGGCACTTCCCGGACTTCGAGGGTTGGATGGAGCGTCTCGTTCCGGCCGCCCTAGAGATCATGAAAGAGCGGCCGAGCGGTCGTCAGTGGCTTGTGCCCGAGATCCATGAACAGCTGCGCGAGCAGGGCGGGCTGCCTGATTGGCTCGGACACTGGCACTTGGCGAGCCTCCTCCGGCTGAGCGCCACGGTCGACTACCTCGGCAGGCTCCGAGTTGCTTCGAAAGACACCGGCCAAGAACGCCTCCACTACGAGGCCCTGCT